>JAQUUS010000240.1 GCA_028693775.1 Alphaproteobacteria bacterium
GTGACCTTCGGGCGGTTTTTTGCAGAAACTGCCATATGCGAATACCGCCGTCGCAAACAGGATCAACCATGGAACCATACGGGCGAAGGTCGGCGGCTTCGTGCATAAAAGCAGTCCTCCGCCGATTGCGCCTCCGATGAGGCTGAGAACAATCAGCTCCTTCAGGGTCAGGTTCGGACCGTCGCCTGCGGCGCGGCGTCCCGCATATCCCGTACTGATCTGCATGGGAAACAAAGCGATTGTGGACGTTATGTTTGCGGCACGCGCATTCAAGCCCGTCATAAGCAACGCGGGGAAGGTTAGAAACGATCCGCCGCCAGCTATTGAATTTATAATGCCTGCAAAAAACGTTGCCGCGAGCAGAATAAAAAACGAAAGTGCATCCATGAAAATCTCAGCCCCCGCATTCGCCAACATTGAGAATAGGCATATGCAGTGGTTTTACCCTTCGCGCTCATACGGGTAAATACAGATTGCACCTTTTGTGAAAAATCGACTCAAACCTGTTTTTCGAAAAAAATCCCCCTGATTTTTACATACAGGGGGATTTTAAACTCGGCCAAAGCCTTATCTGCTATTTAAGACCGGGCTCCGGCGCAACCTTTTTGCGCGCATTTTTGTTGTCAGAACGAACACCGAGTTCGCCCTTGGCCGTCGTCTCCTCCTTGGCCACTGCAATTTCGGACTTGGCATTGCCCGTCCAGACATCTGCACTGTAGTTTATGCCTTCCGAAGAGTTGATGACATGGGCGCATTCCTGTCCCAGCTGGACATCGTAAAATGCAATCGCCTCAAGAAGATTGTATACGCACAGCGAAGGATCGCCCTTCGTCTCCGTCACATCCGGTACGCCGTCCGTGACTGCAATGAACGTAAACCCACGGCCCTCGTTTGCGTATAAGTCCCCGTAAGCAGCTCTCAACTGATCTGACGTTTTCTTTTCCCCTTCAGGCATAACAACAACGTCTTCCTCAACATCAAATCCTGACATTTTTATCTCCCAATGTTTATCGTACGACGTATTTGAGCAGTATAGACGCCTATCAAGACGATTTTCCATATAATACCGCCCGAACATCGAACAATATTACGCTTTGAAATCAATGAGATGTCTACATCCATTTAGAATTAAACATGAAAAAATCATGCCTACTGCCTCAACGATTTCAAAAACAGCCCAACGCCATTTGCCCCGCTTTCCTGCTGAACAATCAATAGCTTGGTCCCTATCACGGCGATATCTATATATGGGGCTATGGCATCGAAGTCCTGTTTGCTCTGAATTCCGAAGCCCAGCGCAATCGGCAAATCGATTGAGCGTCGATATCTCTCGATAAGCTCAATCAGGGAATCGTCAGCGTTGGTTTTGATGCCGGTTGTCCCTTTCCGGCCTACGCAATACGCTATGCCTTTGCTGTAGGCGCAGAGCTCTTTCAAGCGTTCGTCCGGCGTTGTCGGCGTGAAAAGGAAAATCGGGGAGATCCCGGCGCTCTCGCATGCGGCGATGTACTCTTTTCCCTCTTCGGGGGGAATATCGGGAACAATGGTTCCCTGAATACCGATTGCCTTGGCCTTTTTCGCAAACGCCTCCACGCCTTGAGCAAAGAGAACGTTGTAATAGGTCATGAAAAGAAAAATCGTATCCGGATAAGCCTTGACTATTTTTTGAGCGAAGTCAAAGCAGGCGGACACAGTCGTTCCATTCTTAAGGGCTTCTTCGTTTGCCTTCAGGATGACAGGACCGTCCCATGATTCAGAAAACGGAATTTGAAGCTCAATAACTTCGACTCCTGCATTGACCATCTCATCGACAACCTTGCGGTTCTCCTCAAACGAAGGAAATCCCAAAACAAGATGTGCCATAATAAGCGGCTTTTTATGCTCCAGCAGAGCCTTGATATTATTTTCCAGCATTGTACGCCTCCGCCTTCTCGATAATAAATTTCTCCCACTCGGGATCTTTCAGGGCATCTGCGATAATGAATATATCCTTATCGCCACGCCCCGACTGATTGACGACGATGATTTCGTCCTTCTTCATCTTCGGCGCTTCCTTGATCGCTTGCGCAAACGCATGCGCGGACTCCAATGCCGGGATAATCCCTTCCTTGCGAATGGTCAGGCGAACCGCTTCAACAACCTCGGCATCCGTCGCCGCCTCGAAACGCACACGTTTCGTTTCCCTCAAGTGTGCAAGGATCGGAGAAACGCCGATATAATCAAGTCCTGCGGAAATCGAATGCGTTTCATGCATTTGCCCTTCGTTATCCTGCACAAAAACGGTTTTCATGCCCTGCGCAACTCCGATTTTTCCTTCGCTGGAAACCAGCCGTGCCGCATGTTTGCCGGACTCCAGGCCCAAACCCCCGGCTTCGACGCCAACAAGCTCGACTGACGTAGCGTCAAAAAATCCGGAGAAAATCCCCAGAGAATTTGATCCGCCTCCAACGCAGGCAAAAATTCGGCTAGGCATCTTCCCTGTCTCGGCAACGACTTGCTGACGCGCCTCCATTCCGACGATTGACTGAAACCATGCGACCATTTCCGGGAACGGATGCGGCCCGCAAGCGGTACCGAGTACATAATGCGTCGTATCCATGCTGAACGACCAATCGCGAAACGCCGCGTTGATAGCGTCTTTCAGGCACTTGGTCCCATCCTTCACGACGTTGACCTTGGCCCCCAGTTTCTCCATCCAAAAGACATTGGGCCTTTGTCGCTTGACGTCGATCTCGCCCATATATATCTCGCATTCGAATCCGAACTTCGCGGCCATCGTCGCCGTGGCCACGCCATGTTGGCCCGCACCGGTTTCTGCGATAACTCGCTTCTTGCCCATACGTTTTGTCAAAAGGCCTTGCCCCATGACGTTATTGATTTTATGCGCGCCGGTATGATTCAGGTCTTCGCGCTTGATATAAATTTGAGCGCCGCCCAAATATTCAGACAGGTTTTGGGCATACGTTAGAGGCGTGGGACGGCCCGAATACGACATCATGAGCGATTGATATTCGTTCCAAAACGACGCGTCGCTCCGCGCCCTTTTATAGTGGCGGATAAGATCATGAATACACACGTTCAGGATTTCCGTGATATACATCCCCCCGAACTGTCCATAATATCCTCGTTCAGTATCTTCCATGTCGGCCTCTAGGGTTTGTCACTTAGAGACAAAGGCA
>JAQUUS010000241.1 GCA_028693775.1 Alphaproteobacteria bacterium
AAGGCCAAGCTGACCCGCCTGGCCTGGAAGGTACGGCATTTTGTTGATGGCATCGGTCAACGACGTGACCGAAAACGCATCGTTAGAGAAAATATCGAGCATAGGCATAAGAGTTTTTTCCTTTCCGCATAGAAAAAGCCCCGCGCTTCAAAAAACACGGGGCTTCAGGTGGTTAAAAGAATGAGTTAGACGGCGGCCCTTGCGAGAATGACCTGCTTTCTGAACTCGGAGAGCGCGACGGCCTTTTGAACGTCCGTAGCGCCCGTGAACCAGACAAGCTCGACCTCATTCACTTCCGCATGGCGGGAGACGATGACGGCTTCTTTATCGCCATCCGTCGCATCCACGTTGTCCAGCAAAATCGCAACCGGCGTTTGCGAACCGTCGGTATTGGCGGGATTATACTCTTTGTATTTTCCCGACCCCGCCGCGACCGTAACGGTGAAAGCATCGCCCGCCGCAAAGTCGGTGGAACCTGCCGTCAAGGTGAAATTGATTTCACCCGCAAAGGCCGTCCCGACGTCCGCCGAACCGATGGTTACTCCATCGGGGTCTTCGACCGAGAAAGTTCCCGCGCCCGTGGCTGGCTCGATGCAGGTGATTTTGTAATCGCCCACCTTCGCGCCTGTGCCGACGGAAACGGAAGAGATCGTGCCATCGCCCGTGTTGCCGGAAACTGCCGCGCCGGAGGCCGCGCCAATCGACACTTTGCCGAGAACGTGACCAGCCTTAAGGTTTTGCCCCGCAAGAACAGTTGCGGTTTCCCGCGAGATTGTGCCTTCGCCCTCGGTCACGAGGAACTCGGCTTTATGTTGGCCTTCTGTAACTTCAGTCATGGATTAAGCTCCTTTTTTAGTTGAACGCGACTGCTCTGTGATCCGCGCATACGCGCCGCTCACAACCGCGACTGCGTTTTCAGGTTGTTACGTGCTGCATAAATCGCCGCCGTGTCGATTTTCGCTTCCCCGGACGGCGATGGCGCAGGAATATGACCTGCGATTTCGGTTGCTTCGGCCTGTTTTGCCTTGGCTTCCAAAAGCGCCTTGCGAACGTCGGCAAGAGGCACGGTTTTCTCGATGAAAGCGTCCGCCTTTTCCGGCGCACCCGCCAAAGAGCAAAGATCTTTGACTTCATCCATATAGGCTTTGGCTTCCGCGAAACCTTCGGCCTTGGCCTGCTTGAACAGTTCCTCTTGGGAGGCCGCAATGTCCGGCGCTTGTTCCTGCGCTTGGGCGGTCGGCGTTTCTTTGGGTTTGGTCATAAAAACATCCTTTCTGTTGAGAGTGGTTGAGAGGAAAGAAGAAAGATCGGCTAATGCCACATCAAAGGTTCCGAGCTTGTCCGCCAAACCAGCGGCTTTCGCTTCGTCGCCAAAGAACAAGGCCGCTTCGGTTGCGCGAAGGGCGTCAACGTCCATGCCCCGCCCCCGTGCGACGCTTTGGACAAACAGGCCGTAAATGCGGTTCACTTCTTTTTGCAAACTGTCTCGCGCAGGATCGGCCAAAGGCTTGTGCTGGGAGAAATCGTCCTTGTGTTCGCCCGCGAAGATGGCCGTATATTTGAGACCTTCCTCCGCATCCGCTTCGCTCTGGTCAAGATGAACAGCGATAACGCCGATAGAGCCAACGCCGCCCGTGCGCGGAACATAAAGGCGCTCGGCGCTTGCAGCCAACGCATACGCCGCCGAAAAAGCCTCTTCATTGGCGACGGCCCAGACGGGCTTCACCTGCCGCGCCGCGTAAATCTGATCGGCAAGATCGAAGACGCCGCCAGCCTCACCACCGGGGCTATCAATATCAAGCAGAATGGCCCGGATGAACGGATCGGAAACGGCCTCCATAAGCTGTTCGGACAATTCCGCATAACTCGTCAGGCCGCTCAAAGCCTCCAAGCCCACCGTCCGCCGCACCAGCGTTCCCATGATCGGGATAATGGCGATTCCGTCCGGCGTAACCTCGAAACGGCGAGCAGGCTCCACGTTTTCTTTCGGGGCGAGAGCCTCACCTTGCAGACGAGGCATAAGCACACCCAAGATCACTTCCAACTTGGCATGGCTAATCATAAGGGGCGCAGAGAAAATGCGCCCCGCGACATGGGGCAAAAGGTTCATGCGTTTTCGTCTTTCTTTTCGGGTTCTTCGTTTTCGTCCGGCTGTTTGTTCTCGTCCGGCGTTTCTTCCGCTTCAGGCTTTGGCGAGGGCGTTACAGCACCCGCAATGCCAAGCTCTTTCATGCGGGCTTTGTCTTCGGCAATGCGCTGCATGGTTTCATCGACGTTATTGCCCTCGGCTTCGATAATGTCGCTCGGCGCTTTCCAGTTCATTTGTTGCGCAATTTGCTCGGCCTGCCTGTCCTTAAGCGGATCGACCCATTCCCATTTCGGCTTGATCCATTTCACGCGGTTATAAGGGCGCGGGTTTTTGACAAAGCCGGGGAGACAGAGCGCCCCGGAAAGCACGGCTGTTTCCAGCCACCGCCGCCAGACCGGGCGGCAAAGCTGGAAAATCATGGTCATTTCCTGAAACTGATTGAGACGGCGGCGAAACTCGACGGTGCCGGCTCTCGTACTGGAATAATTTGCAGCCTTTAGATCGCCCGTGACATTCGTATAGGGCACACCCAACGCGGCAGAAATAGCCAGCAGCGTCCGGTATTGAAACATCTCATAAGAGCCGCCCACGTCGGCGGGGGACGAGAACTTAATATCCTCACCCGGCAACAAAACCTGCATCGTGCCGGGAGAAAGGCCTGCAATGGATGATCCGCTTTCGTCGGCCTCGCCTTCCCCCATCAGTTTATCTTCCGGCGAATCCTTGGTGATGAATCCGGCGAACAGAGCCGCAACCTTCTTGCGATCCAATTCCGCGTCGTCGTATTGATCGAGCAAGAACAATTTAACGAGCGCGGGCGCGATCCAGGGAACGCCCCGGATTTGCCCTGGCCTTTGCGGGCGATAGATGTGCAAAACCTCCGAAGCCGGAACGCGGACAATCTCCCCCGTGTTTCCGCTCTCCGTGCTGTCGCCCGGATGTTTTCGATAGAAATGATACGCGACACGCTGGCCGATCTTGTTAAACTCGATCCCGCACCGGATAGTGTTCCCAGTTGCAGCCAATTCCGTCTTAGAGAGCGGAAGCATCTCGCTTTCCAAAAGCTGTAGCTGCAAAGGAACGC
>JAQUUS010000242.1 GCA_028693775.1 Alphaproteobacteria bacterium
CGCGCGTCGGCGCGGAGGCGCTTCGGGCTTGGGACGAGGACGCCGTTGTCCCGCCGGGATGGAAAGTGGACGTTGCGGAGATTATTCGGGGGTGGCTCGATTTCGGAGCGGAGATTTCCAGAGACTATGCCGGGAAGACCGTTCTTGCCGTGACGAGCAATGGAATCGCGCGGTTTGCACCTCATTTGACGGGGGATTTCGAAGGGTTCAAGGCCTCACATAAATTGAAAATCTCGACCGGAGCTTTGTGTATCCTTATCCATGAAGACGGCGCTTGGCGCGTCGAGGCTTGGAACGTGAAGCCGTCTTGAAAGAACTGTTGACAAAAATCCGCATTCCGGCGAAAGCCGGGGGGCACCGTTTAACGAAGAGAAAATCATGCACGCACTTGCCGCTTGGCTGGAATCCCATGTGACGCTTTGGACCGCTATCGGCCTTTTTGGGCAGACGATGTTCATGATGCGGTTCGTCATTCAATGGATCGCGAGCGAACGCGTCAAGCAGAGCATTGTGCCGGAGGTTTTTTGGTATTTCAGCCTCGCCGGAGGATGCATTCTTTTGACCTATGCCATTCATCAACAGGATCTTGTTTTTATTCTTGGACAAGGTCTGGGGTTGGTGATTTACTTGCGTAACATCTACTTCATTCGCAAACGCGCGCCTTCCGCCAATGCTTAGTTTCTCTTCGGCTTCCCTTCTTTCCCGCGACGGCAAGCGGCTGGGCTTTGTTGCCTATGCGCTTTTGGTTTTGCTGTGTCTGGGCCTTTTTTTGCCGGGCATTACATCCCTGCCGCCGACCGACCGCGACGAGTCCCTTTTCGCCCAGGCCAGCAAGCAGATGGTCGAGACGGGAAATATCGTCGACATTCGCGTTCAGGAAGCGCCGCGTTACAAAAAACCCATCGGCATTTATTGGCTGCAAAGCGCCTCGGCGAAACTTTTCAATCCGAACGCGCTTGATGAGATTTGGGCTTATCGGATTCCTTCCGTTTTGGGCGCGACCGTGGCCGTCGCTATGACGGCGTTTTTGGGAAGCCTTTTGTTCTCTCCTTTCGCGGGGGCGTTCGCCGCGCTTATGCTGGCGGGGTGCGTTCTTTTGAACGTTGAGGCGCGGCTCGCGACGACCGATGCCGCTTTGTTGGCGGCGATCGTTTGCGCGATGACGGCTTTGGCGCGATCGGCCGTTTTGGGAGTGGCTTCGACCCGTAATGCCCTTCTCTTTTGGACAGCCGTCGCCGTGGGCGTTCTTATCAAGGGGCCGATTATTCTTCTTCCCATCGCGGGCGTTTTGCTTTGGTTCAATACCTCCGACAAAAAAATCTCGTGGTTCCTGAAGCTAAAACCCGGATGGGGCCTTCTTTATACGCTTCTTTTGGTGGCGCCTTGGTTCATCGCGATTATGAACCAGAGCCATGGATCCTTCATTCAGGCATCCGCCGGAAACGACATGCTTGCGAAGATTTGGCAGGGGCAAAATCGGGGCGCGCTGCCTCCTGGCCTTCATTTACTGGCTTTGCCTATTCTTTTCTTTCCGGCGTCTCTTTTCGCCTTCTTCGCGTTTCCGGATATTTGGAAGAACCGCAAAGATCCTGCCATTAAGTTCTGTCTTGGGTGGATCGTTCCGGCGTGGTTCATCTTTGAGCTTTCGTTGACAAAACTGCCTCACTACGTTTTGCCTCTTTATCCGGCCATTGCGCTTTTGGCGGGACAAGGTTTGGCTTTGGGCTTTCCGTCGATTTCGGCGAAGAACAAAGGCATAATTTCCCTGATTGTCGGATTTTGGCTCGTTATCGGCGCGGCCCTCGCTTTTTTCTTCGGCGGCGCGCTTCCCAGTCTTGCGGATAGAGCCCTGAACCCGTTCGGACTTGCCGCAGCCGTCTTTCTTATTTTGGCCCAGGGGTTCGCGCTTGCTCAATTCATGTCGAATAAAGTCGCGAGCCTTGGCGTTTTGACGGTCGCTTCGCTTGTCTTTTTGCCGACGACTTTTGCTTGCACATTGCCGCAATTGCAGCACGTTTGGCTCTCGCGCGCGATCGTTGGGGCATCGGAAGGCCTTAAGCCCTGCCCCAACAGCCGGATTATTTCGGCGGGATATCATGAGCCGAGCCTTGTTTTTCTGGCGGGAACGAACACCGTTTTGTCGCGGTCGGCCTTCGAGGCCGCGCAGGCTTTGAAAAAAGACGCCTGCGGGATTGCCGCGATTACATATAAGGAAAAAGAGGCTTTCCTGAACGCGTTCGACGATGCCGCGCGACGTCCGGTCGAGCGGCAGGTCATCGAGGGGCTTAATTCCGGTCGAGGACGGCTTGAACAGGTTACGTTGTTTACGATGCCTCGGGAAACGCCATGAGCTGTCGTCTCTGGAGCTTTAAGCGTTTTTCCGTTTTTTTTGCCGCCGTTCTTTCCTTCCTTGCCGTCGAAGGCACGTTGTTTTTGTTCGTCGACAAGCCGTTGGCCGAAGCCGCGAAGGTTTGGGACACGACGGCGCACGGAACGATCGACTTCTTCCGCAGCATTACGGATTACGCCAAGGGATGTTGGTATCTTTGGCCGTCCGGCATTGCCGCTATTCTTTGCGCTGTTTTCCTGCGTTCAAAAAAAACATCCGAAAAATGCCGTCGTGTTTTCGAGTACATCGGCCCGCGCGCGCTGTTTCTATTTTTGGCCATCGCCGGATCGGGCATCGTCGTCAACATTCTAAAGCCAATTTTTGGGCGCGCGCGGCCCCTTTTATGGCTTCGCGACGGGGTTTACGGGTTTCATCCGTTTTCGACAAAATATCTTTTGAGCAGCATGCCTTCCGGCCATTCCACGACGGTATTTGCTCTCGCGTTTGTCTTGGCCAAGCTTTATCCAAAAGGAAAAATTCTGTGGTTTTTCTATGCGTTTATGCTTGCTTTTAGCCGCGTTGCCGTGGGCGCTCATTATGCGTCCGACGTCGTTGCCGGAGGCGTACTTGGGGGGCTTACGGTCGTTTTTTTCAAGTTTACTGGGATGAATCGGGTCGTGAAAATTATTTTTCCCATTGACAAGCGCGAAAAAATTGATTAGGAAATATCCATGACTAAAGAAAGAAACACGACTCCTCCGGAGTGGGTTCGCAATTTGCGACGCATGATGGACGAGCAAAGGCTCAATCCGCGCAAGCTTTCGCTGCTCGCTGGGCT
>JAQUUS010000243.1 GCA_028693775.1 Alphaproteobacteria bacterium
ACAGCCCTGCTCCGTAGACCATTGGCACGGGCTTTTTCTTTTCGATATATCAATCGGTTGGTGGCGGAGCTCCTTTGGCGCGGAGCATGAAAGTTTTGGGAGACAGGCCGTATTTTGTTATAATAGTTCAATAAATGCAGCCTCTTTTTGACTTTTTATGAAATGAATTTTCAGGATCAGATTTTGGCTCCGCAGCCCGGCGACACCCCGGAACAGATCGATCGCCGCGTTGAGAAGGCGTCCCTGACGAAAATCGTCGGAAGGGAAATCGGCTCTACACTGAAAATGTCGACCATGTCGGTTATGGGCTTGGTCGGCACGACTTTTGCCTTGGCTTTTTTCGACATCCTTCCCGCATCGTCCACAATAGCCGGAGAAGCCCTTGCGACCGTTTTCAATGCCAAAGGCGCTCTTGGCGTCGCTGCGGCATTCGGTACGCTCAGAGGCGCTGTCGGATTGCAGCGAATTCTTAAAGAAAGGGCTAGGGGAAAATCAACAGACCCCTTGATTGACGATCCCGCTCCAAACAAGAGGCCCGCGCAGAAAAACGGCTTCTCTCGCGGCATCGGCAATGCCTTGCCCTCAGCCCTTCTTGAAACGGCGGCGGCCTTCAGCCTTTGGCCAATCGGAAAAGCGGCAACAGTCGGTTGCATAAACTACCTTGCGGAACCGCCCGTCAATTCAAGCTCCATCACATACTATAACGGCGATAAAATTTCCGCTTCGGTCGTCTCGGGCGTCGAAGGCTCCTGGGCAAACCTCCCGGAGACCATGCGCTCGGATTTGATCGATAACGGAATCCATTATCACATCGGGTATACGCTTGCCGATATACCCTCCTACAGCGCCGACGGAATTCACTATATCGCCAACTCTCCTTATACGCCGACCATGGGCAACCTTCAGGCTCAAGGCTTTGCCAAAATCGGCGGCAACAGCGACGGCATTTATTTTCCAAGCAATTTTTACGACACGATGGCGCTCAGGGATTTACGGGCCGCCGACGGTTCATTCAACATCTCCGCCGACGAAGCTGCCGCCGCTTACAATGCCCTGCCCGGCCTTCATGAAGGCCCGACCTTCTGGAACAGGATGCTCGGGCAGTGGTATGGTTACGATAAAAATTCGGTCTCAAACATCTTCAATCACGAGACTATGCATCATATCGACGACTTCAATCTGGTTATTGAGGACCCTTCGTTTAGAGCCGCTTATGAGTTGGATTTGCGAAACCTCGGACTTCCCGAAGCGAATACCCTCGATCCCGCTTTTATGGACAATCTTTCGGACGTTTCTCAATTCAATCTCAATTATTGCATTCAGGGATACAATCTCTCGGCGCCATACGACGCGTCTACCAACTATCGCGGGCCGGAGGAAGCCTTTGCTTACTGCAGCGAAGAGGTTCTTTCGCTCTCGCCTTCAGGAACAGGTTTGGGACTGGCCGAATGCTTTCCTCATACGACGACATGGATCAGGGAGTTTGTCGGAAATTATGACCAGTACAGGCTTCCCGAAAACGCTACGGCGCCCATCGACAGGCATATCGACACGAGCGTCATCGATACATCGCCCCTCTGCTCTTCCGATGACTTCTTTTCGTTTTCGCTGGCGGGGCACGCCTTCGATATCGATCTCTCCGTGCTTCACCTCTCGGCATTGCATTTGCCGTCGGTCAATATAGGCGCGGCGATTGTGGGATTCAATTACGCCAGCGCGGCCATCGGCCTCGGTCTTATGACTTTGCGCGAAGAAGAGCATTTCAGGGGATCGAACACTCGGCTTGTCGCGCACAGCGCGCGCAAAACGCTCAAGGCCGCCAAGGAAAACGTCACAGGCCGGGCGCAGGAACTTACGCGCACGCTCATGCCGCCGCGCTTCCGCTCAGGCGGGCAAAAGCCGGGGCTCAAATAACGGGTTTTTCAGTCTTTGTGTTTCGTGTCGTGGCAGGGATGGCATAGCGCGGGCCATTTGTCGCCGAAGTCTTCGATCATACACGACCATTCGCCCAGATCGAGGCGGATGCGCACGTCGCCCGCAAAGACGAAGTTCAGGCAGTGCGCTGGCTCCAGAATGATCGCAAGAAGATCGAGCATGCTTTCGCTGTCGTTGGGGTCGAGGCCGTGGACGCGCGCGTTCAGAACGCCCGTTACAGTCAGCGCGCAGCAGACACGCTCTTCGGGCTCGCCTTCGGGTTTCTCGCGGCACAGGCGCTGCGTTACCATCAGGAACGACTTGTCCTCTTCGCGGTAGGCGATGTCGCAGACCGGGACGATGGAATCCTGAAGGACCGCAGAGATGATCTGGATGTCTTCGGCGTCTTCTCCGCGCAGCTTGAGGATTTTGCTTTCCGTCATGCCGCCGCCTTGATGCGCTCCATGTCGGCCCCGCAGGCCGCCAGTTTTTCTTCGAGGCGCTCGTAGCCGCGATCAAGGTGATAGACGCGGTTGAGCATCGTGTCGCCTCTCGCCGCAAGGCCCGCCAGCGCGAGGGATACAGAGGCGCGCAGATCCGTCGCCATCACTTCGGCGCCGTTGAGCATCGGCACACCGCGCACCAGCGCAGACGAATTATGAACTGTGATGTTCGCGCCCATCCGCCTCAGCTCAGGAACATGCATGAAGCGGTTCTCGAAAATTGTTTCGGTGATCATCGATGCGCCCGTCGCCACGGACATCAGCGCCATCATTTGCGCTTGCAGATCCGTCGGGAATCCGGGGAACGGTTCCGTCATGATGTCCGTTCCCTTGAGCGGGCCGAGACAACGCACAAGCAGGCCTCTCGACGTTTCCGTCATCGATACGCCCGCTTCGGCCAGCACCGTCGATACGCTGTTGAGATGCTCAAGTTTCGCGCCGATCAGCTCAAGCTCGCCGTCCGTGATCGCCGCAGCCATCGCGAACGTCCCGGCTTCGATGCGGTCGGAAACAACCGTGTGCTCCGTGCCGTGAAGCTTCGTTTTTCCGACGATCCTCATGCGGTCGGAACCGATCCCTTCGATCTCAGCGCCCATTGCGACGAGGCATTCGGCGAGGTCCGACACTTCCGGCTCTCTCGCAGCGTTCACAATCACGGTTTCGCCTTGAGCAAGCGCGGCAGCCATCATGATGTTTTCGGTCCCGGTGACCGTTACGGTCGGGAATATGATTTCGGCGCCGCGCAGG
>JAQUUS010000244.1 GCA_028693775.1 Alphaproteobacteria bacterium
GCCGGATAAGAGCCCAGATTTGCCATTCGCTTCGGCTCGGCAAGCCGGATAAGAGCCCAGATTTGCCATTCGCTTCGGCTCGGCAAGCCGGATAAGAGCCCAGATTTGCCATTCGCTTCGGCTCGGCGAGCCGGGTAAGAGCCCAGATTTGCCCTTCCTGGCCCGCCATTCGCAGCAAAAACCAAAAAATCCCATTAAATCCTTAACCCTTGGCAAGAAGCCGCCCAAAAGTGTATGAACGCTCGAAAGCTCAACTTCCGGGCTATAGCAGCGCAATATAAAGACCGGGACGGTTATTTTAAAAGGAGACGACAAGTGGCGATTATTCCCGAAGTCACCGTTGACGGCCCAAACAGCAACATCCTGACAACGCGCGCCGCCAAAGTGAAGGAAGAAGAATTCAACACAGAAGAGCTGAAAAAGCTTGTCTCCGACATAACCGAAACAAAAGATTTTCATGAATGCGTGGGCATGTCGGGCCCGAACCTTGGGATAGACAAGCGCATCATCATTATCGGCACCGATCCCGAAGCGAACAAGAAACAAGCCGGGCATCACAAAGTCGAAACCAAAGTCGTCATCAATCCCGTCCTGACACCTCTGGGCAACAAAAAAATCTGGGGGATTGAGGCTTGCCTGAGCGTTCCGGGCGTTCACTCGCTCGTTCCCCGGCACAAAACAGTCCAATGCTCAGGCCAAAGCGTCGAAGGGGATCCTGTCGAATTCGTGGTCTCCGGATATCCCAGCCGGATCATGCAGCACGAAAACGACCACCTGAACGGCATCCTGTTTCCGTCGCGCGCCGAAGAGAACAAGGCGCTTTGGGCAAAAGCCCTGTTTCCATGCATCATGTTCTACGACCTGAAGGCGCTCAACAAAGCGTCGGAGCAAAAAAAGGATCCGGTGTTCATAGGGCCGGGAATGATTTTCGAAAATCAACCCGCAATAAGAAAGAACATAAAATTCCAGATGCTCTCAGGCGCTTTTATCGGAAACGCCATGAACATGGGAAGATACGACCAATGGCCTCTCTACACATGGGATCTCGGCGGCGTCTCGAAAGAACTTCTGGCCATAGGCGCCGGTGCGGTCATCTTCCCCATTCTGATGATCAATGCGATCGGGCTTGTCGAAGGAACGTACTACAAATACGATCTCAAAAACCGGTATCAAAAAGCGTCCGCGCAAATCGCATCGACCGGGCTTTATAAGAAAGCGCACAGAGTCTACAAATCGTTCACGCTTGCGCATCCTTCGCTTTCGCTGAAAAAACACTAGACCCGCGCCTATATAGTTCGAAGCGCCCTGCCCGACGAAGCCTCCGGCATCCCGGCAAAGACCGGGCCGCCGACCTCTCCGTGATGCACCCGATAGCGCCTCTTTGAAAGAGCGCCCCAAAAGCGCAAAAAAGCGCCAAACAACCCATTGATATCCATCGCGATTTTATTGAATTGCTTTCACGGATTTAGCGGGTACCCTCAAGGAATAGTTCTATTGTTATTTAATACAGTTTATTCGAATGCTTGAAAAAATTCTCTTCCTTCCGATCGACGTTCAGAAAGACTTCTACCAGAACCTTTCGTACGAAAGACGAACGGAATTTCCGCGCAAGATCGCAGCCTTCAGCCAAAAGCTGGAAGCCATCGGGATTGACGCGCTTCCGGTCGCCACCTGGAACGATTATATCGCAGGCGGATACTACGAGCCGCCGTACCTGACCAGATTCAACGGCTCGCTGCTCGAAGACCTGACCTTCACGCCGGATTATTTCCCGCAAAACAGCAAGGGCATCTACGTCAAGGAAGGAAACGACGCTTTCGCCGACAAAATCCTTCAGAAAAAGATTGAAGAACGGGGAATCGAAGTCCTGATCGTCGCCGGAATGAACACGAAATTCTGCGTCAACCAAACGATCGGCGGAGCGTTCCGCGACTGCGCAGAAACCCTCAAAATCGAAGTTGTATACGATCTTCTGGCGGACGGATCGAAACTCCACCTCTCCCCCGAAGAAGACCCGCTGCGGCACAAAACCTACATCGAAAGCTCCTACGAAAAAGAGCCCCGGCTTGCAGTCATGTCATCGGAAGAGATATTGAAGAAATACAGAAACGACCGCGCCCTTTATCAAGATAACGACGAACCGCGAAAAGTCACAAGCGCCGGCTGGGCAAAAACCCGCCGTCCAAACGAACCGACCCTATAAACAACAGAGCGACTGAGCCCCATGCCCGAACGCCCGGAAATCCTTCATCTCCCTGTCGATGTCCAAACGATCTTCTACAACGATCTTGGGCCTCAGCGCCGCGAAGAATTCCCGCGAAAAATCGACGGCTTTTGCCGCGACCTGAAAAACATAGGGATCGAAAGCCTTCCGGTCGCATATGAGAACGAATTTGTGCGAGCCGGTTTCTACAAGCCGCCCTACCGGGACAAGGAAGGCGGAAGAATTCTCGACGCCCTTTCGTTCGGCCCCGCCTACTACCCCCAAGACAGCGCCCAAATCTACGTCAAAGCGTTCAACGACACGTTCGCGGAATATCATCTGACGGATGAGCTCCGAAGAAGAGGAACGAAAGTCCTGCTGATCTCGGGCATCCACACCAAATACTGCATAGCGCAAACGATCGAAGGCGCGTTCGAGGAATGCGCGAAAGACGTCTGCATCAAAGTGGTCTACGACATGCTGGCCGATGCGACGTCCGGGCAAGCGATCCTCCCCGAAGACGACCCCAAAAGCCACAAGGACTATCTGCAATACCACTTTTCCAAGCTCGACCGGAAGCGGCTGCAATTTGTGACGTCCGAAGAAGTCCTCAGCGAATACGGCCAAACCGCCCCAAGGCCTCAAACAAGCGCGAAAAGATCTGCCGCTTCGCACGATCGTTGAAGCTCATCGCCCAGCCGAGCGCGAGCCAGAACGGAACGGCGGCCCAGTTGTTGAAAAAGCTGGTCGTCACAAAAAGAGGCATCAGGCGAACGCCCACGGTCGCGGCGAGTCCCCAAAGAATAAGGGAGTCCCGATTGGCAACCAACCGGCGCGCCAGAGAAACGAAAACGATCCCCACAAAACAGGTGAATCCCAAAAGGCCGACAATGCCCTCTTCGGCGAACCATTCCAGATAGGCGTTATGAGGATGAATGAAGCAGCGCGGATTGCCTG
>JAQUUS010000245.1 GCA_028693775.1 Alphaproteobacteria bacterium
CGAGCGTGAAGGAAGAGCCTGAGAAAGCAGCCATTCGGCAACGCTTCGATCCGTCCCCTCCCACATATCCGCGCCCAGCCCCTCTCCGTCGGCCATGCCGAAAGATTCGGAACTGACCTTGGGCAAAGAAGACGAAGCAACCGGATCGATGACAACGGGAGAAAGAACCGCAGGGGAAAGAGGCTTATCGGCCTGCTCCGAAAGAACGGGCCGAACGGCATGCGCAGGTTCCTGCGGCGCAGGAACGAAATACGCGCCGCGAACGTTGGTCTCCGTAGTCGTTTGAGCAAAAGCGAAGGGAGCCAATCCGGCGAAGATCAGCGACGAGCATAAGGTCCTAGTGAGGAAGCCTTTCATCAGGCACAACCAATTCCATTTTTTGCGTCGGAGGCATAATATGGGCGTCTGACAGCCACAATGCCCCGCCAGCCATGACTAATAGCAAAAAACCGGCAACAACGGCAACAATGGATTGTGAATTCACTACTCGACTCCTGTCATTTGGGGATATATTCGCCTGAATCACTATATTACAGCAAATTATGGCATGAGCGCGTCAAAGTTAGGGAAAAAATCCATCGGCCGCCCGATTGTCCTGCTAGGGATGATGGGGGCCGGTAAAACGAGCGTCGGACAAGCGCTGGCAGGCCTGTTATCGGTCCCGTTTTTTGATTCGGACACCGAAATCGAGGCGGCAGCGGGTTGCAGCGTCTCGCAAATTTTCGCCGATTACGGAGAAACTGAGTTCCGAAGGCTCGAAAAACAGGTTATCGCGCGCCTGCTGGACGGGGGCCCGTGCGTGCTATCGCTGGGCGGAGGGGCCTTCATGACCGAAGAAACGAAAGCCCGCGTAAAAGAAAAAGCGCTATCGGTCTGGCTCAAAGTGGACCGGAAAATCCTGCTTGAGCGAGTTACGCGCAACGACAGCCGCCCCTTGCTGCGCGGAAGCGACCAAAAAGAAAAGCTCGAGCGCCTGCTCACGGAACGCGAGCCCGTCTACGCGCAAGCCGACCTGACCGTCTCCTGCGACGACCGCCCCGTGCCGGAAAACGCGCAAACGCTTCTGGCCGCTATACAAGCCGAGTCAAAGTCTCAAACTGAGCCACCGACAACGCCTCGGCCCGCAACGTAGGGTCGATCCCGGCCTTTTTGAGCAAAGCCTCGCCGCCCAAAGGCTTGAGGCTCGAGCGCAGCATTTTGCGCCTCTGGCCGAACGCGCAAGCCGTAACCTTCTCCAGCGCCTCCAGACGAACGTCCCCGGGCCTGTCCGCGCGAGGCGTCAGCCTGACAACGGCGGAGTCGACCTTGGGAGGCGGCGTAAAAGCGGCCGCCGGAACGCTGAGAACCTTTTGCACATCGCAACAAAACTGGGAAAGAACGGACAACCGGCCATAAGCCTTTCCGCCCGGAGCCGCGCAAATACGCCCGACGACCTCGGCCTGAGACATGAGCGTCATACTCCTGAACGCCTCCGCATTTTTCAGCCAGCCCAGAAGCAGCTCGGTCCCGACGTTATAAGGCAGGTTCGAAACAATGGCGCGAGGCGGCGGCGCGAGGGAAAGAAGATCGACCGCCAACGCATCCCCCTCGATCAGGGAAACCTTGCCCTCCGAAGCCTCCACAACCTCCTGCAAAGCAGGAATGAACCGCGAATCCTTTTCAATGGCGATCACGCTTTTGGCCTCTGTCTGGGCCAAAGCGCGGGTGAGCCCGCCGGGTCCGGGTCCGATTTCGAACACCGTACAGCCGGACAAATCGCCCGCGAGCTCCGCGATGCGGCGAGTCAGGTTCAAATCGCACAAAAAATGCTGCCCCAAAGCCTTGCGCGCCCATAAATCGTAACGCGAAAGAATGTCGCGCAACGGAGGCAGAAGTCCTAAACTTTTCATGGTGTCAACGATACGTCTTGATTTGCTTTGTCCGCATAGTATCGTGTCCTGACGCAAACGTAATCGCTTTTTTGGCCCCATGTCCCCACTCGCCCCCAAATCCCCGGCCAACTACATCCTGACGGCCTCGGTAACGCTGATTATCATGGTCTCCCTGGTGGTATCGGCCGCCTCGGTGCGGGAGAACCTGCTGTTCGGAGAAGCGGTTTCTCAAATTCTCTGGTTTATAAACACGGTCCGCACGTTCGAAAAAGACCAGAAAACCTACACCCTGTCGTCCGGGCAGGATGTCTGGGCAAACATGGTTCAGGCGGGCCGCATCTCGGTAACGACAAAGCACACCAACCCGTGGGGCGGGGACTTTCAGGTAACGGCGGGCCCGAACGACACAATGCGGATCGAAAACATCGTCCCCACGCACAACTGCCGCCGGCTTGCGCTCTACATGCTGGAATCGGGCCCTGAAAAAATCGGCCTTGTGGCGATGGGCGCGCGCTCCGAGCAAAATTCGATCTGGAACACCTTCTACCCGAAACCGACATGGCAAAAGAAGGATATGCCCGACATCTCCTGCGGCGTTGCGAAGAACGCGCATCTGGCGATGATCTTCAAAATGAAATTCTAAAGCCTACCGGTCGAAGCCGCACGCTCCACAGCCTTCAAAACCAGAGACGGCGTCAAAACCTCCGGCAGAACGATTCCATCCGGAGCGCCGGGCCCGAAAACAATATTGAACGGAATGCCGTAACGGCCATATTTGTGAAGGAGCTCCGTAATTTCGGGGTTCGGAACGGTCCAGTTAGCCTGCATGGCGACAACATCGCTATAAAACAGGCGCTCCGCAACGGCCTCGTTCAACAGAGCGAACCTCTTGTTGGCCTTGCAGGTCAAACACCAGTCGGCGGTAACGTTGAGAAAAACGGTCTTGCCCTCGGCGAGGCCCGCCCTGAGCGAAGCCGGGGAATACAAAATCCAGCGCCGGTCGATCTCGTACGCAGCATCGACGTTCTCCTTTTTCCCGACGCCGGCGAAAAAAGCGGACGCGCAAACAAAAACGACAACCGCTGCCAGAAGCCGTGCCGATGTTTTCTTTTGCTGCGCAAGAAAAAGAGCGAGAAGCAGCATCAGCGCGGCAACGATCAAAACGCGAAGCTGCGAAACCTGCGCCGACAGGATCCAAAGCAGCCAAACGGCGGTCAAGGCGAGCGCGAAGCCCATCGAGGCGCGCAAAACGACCAT
>JAQUUS010000246.1 GCA_028693775.1 Alphaproteobacteria bacterium
CTATGTATTCTTTTCAAGCCTATTCCAAAGAGGTTCTTTCCAACGCCATTGGTGCTTGCGAGGTCGAGGCTAAAAAATTCCGGCGTGTCGAACACAAGATCCTAACGGGCGCCCAACCGGTCAGTCGCAATCTCGTCAACTGGCTCTTCGAAGCTGCGTCGCAGCCGACGCCGTGGTTTTACAAACCGCCGACATATATCAAGGACTACTATACCGAGCATCATAATGATCCCCGATTCACGGCGCTGTTTGCGGCGCATGCGGCTTTTTGCAAAAGAGACGGCCTTATTTTCGATTATCTGGAACGTTTGGTCGATTTTGCGGAAAAAGATCGTAGTCCTTACGTCCGTTATCAAGCCACTGATATTCTCGGCACGGCCTCAAGAGAACCGACTGTCGCAAAAGAGCTTTATTCCACACACGCGTCATTAGGAAAAAGAATCCTGTCGATCGCCGCAAACGATCCGGACATCGCATGTCGAAAAAACGCCGCAGCTGCGGCCCACATGGGATTGGAGGCCTACAAAGACGTTTCCCCCGATGTATTAGAGGCCGCGATTAAAACAGGATTGAACGGCCCGGAAGATGTCAAATTTTGGCTTTGCGCCTATTCCGATATTCCTTCCATTCTTTCGGAGCATCCGGAAAAAGCCACGCCGGAGATGGCGCAGTTTCTTGAGGCCTATGTCGCGGGGCCTATCGATAAGCTCAAAATGGCTTTGGCGGTCGGAAAGAATATCTGCCTTCCCGTTTTGCGATATCGCCTCCTTCCCCGGATTGTCCCGGAAAAGATCAGCGACAAGATCAACGAGGGAATCGACGCCCTCGTGCCGGAAACCCTCGCGCGAAGGACGGATATGATCGTCGATGCCTTTGTCGAAACCTATAAAGACGGAACGATGCGGCAATTCGCCGCAGTGATGCGCGGTATGATGCCTTTCCCCTTCGATAACGAAAAGAAAGCGGCCGATTTTTTCGAAATTGCGATGAGCCTGCATGCCGATCATGGACGCGATGATCATCGCGCCTACGAAGCCGCCAAGAATATTTTCGAAAACAATCCCTCTGCGCAGCCTGAAATGATCGATCGGCTCGCGCGCCTTGCGGCAGGGTACGGAACGTACCGCATGGAAGACGAGATGCTGGAACTCCTTAGTTTTCGCAAGGATCTTATCCCCGTGTTTGCCGATTGTCTCGCGGACTCAATCCCGGAAACGGATAAGCAGCGCGTCGGGTATTTTCACTCAATCTCCGAAAACGCCATGGATGCCTTGCGTGTTTTGATCGAAAAAGATCAGCCGATCGATAGGCGCTCTATAGCCTTTTCCGTCATTAAAAACATGCAAGACGATCTGGATTGGGGCATCCAGTCGGAGCTTCATCGAGATCCGGAGTTTCCGCCGTTCAGCAGCAGCGCAAAATACCATTTTTCGAAAAAGATCAACTTGCTTAGTGCGCTTTGCAAAAACAGCTCCGATGCCGGAGTCCTCTGCGACGCGCGCGACCTAATCGTAGAGATTTATAAAAACTGCGATACTGAAACGCGCGAGAAAGAATCTCCCGGTAAACTCTTCACGCCCTACACAATGGTTCCTCAATCGACTTATTCTGCGGCAAAGAAGATAAACTCCTCGCTTGTGCGCCTCTCAACTGCCGCGCGCGTAAACGCCGCTTTTCGCCCAGCCGAGATTCCGTCCGCTCACGCTGCTTAATTCGCCTGCGGTTTGGGTGAAACCGTTTTTCGTGCAATTCGCGTTAGCTCATCCTGTCGGGTGCGGCGCTGGGGCGGCGCGTTTGGAAATTCCGTAGGAAACTTCTGATCCGCAACGTTCGATCAATCTAAAACCGTATTCGTCGTCTTTCTCGGGGTGTCTTTGGATGAGTTTCATCATCTCTTTATTCTCCCCTTTATCGACGAATATGGAAAGGGGGCCGTTTCCGAGGGGGCATTCTCGCCCGCATAGGTGCGAAGCGCAGGAATGGAATACCGTCTGCGTTAAGAGCTCGCCTATGCCAATTCCGGGGCGACTGGTTACAAAAGCGACTTCAATGTGTTCCCGGTTGGGCGCTGCAAAAAGCTCGGCTACGCCAAGAAGGCCGCTTTTTGCATGGAATGCCCCAACGACGCGACAGTCGTTATCTTCAAAAGAGCCGACGGCGCGGTCTATGGCTGCATCGCGATTGACAAAGCCATGAAATCTCTTCCGAAAAAGCGCAGACGGCAGGGATTTCAGAAAATTTCTGTATATCGATCCCTCGCGGGATTGAAGGCAGCGAATGGTTATTTCCTGCCCGTTTTTTAAAACGCCGATGGCAGCGATTCCCATAGGGGTCGCTTGAAAATTTATCAGCCTGGGGTTCGTCTCTGTTTGAAGCATTGTTCTAACCTCGTGGGAGATAAGGAACACACGCACACAACCTGACACACCGCCCTATTCCGATCTGAACGCAATCGGGTTATTAACGCTATCCGCACCTCGCGCCCGGTTTTCCGGAGGCGGCGGTAACGGCATTGCGGATGGGAATGGCCTTGACCTGAATGTCCTGTCCGATAATTTCGCGCACCTGTCCGCCGACAAGGGTTCCGTCTTTTGAAAAAGCCAAGCCCTTTGCGTTGATGCCCGGAAGGCCGATTCCATTGACCCCATAGAACCCGACGAAATGAGCAACGCTTACGTTCTCGTATTCCTTGCCGAAAAGGGTTTCTTCTAAACTTGGAAGGGTCGTCGCGTACTTTGACTTCTCCGTCGCGTTTCTGAGGCCGAGCAGGTCTGGATTTTGGATGTCAATAGTGATGAGGTGAACGCAGCGCGGATGGTCGATTTGAGATTCAATGGCGCACTTCCAACAATTAGGGCCGATCGCGTCAATACAAAAAGACTGGGCCGGGATGACTTCTTCATGCGGATCGCAATCGGCGACTTGAAGGAACGCGAGCCTGTCGAGAGACGATAAAGGACTGACCTTGCCGCGTGTGTCGATTTTGAAAGGCGGCGCGCCAACCGGCAAAATAACTTCGCCTGCGATGCCTCCTTCAGCGCCCGCAAGGGCGCCGATGCCTGTCACCAGGCGGTCGGAGATTCGAAACGCCCGCAATATTTCAGGAAG
>JAQUUS010000247.1 GCA_028693775.1 Alphaproteobacteria bacterium
CCCCACAATCCGACCCCGATCATGACGCCGGTGGAATCGGGCGCGAAGGCGAGGATAAGGTCGGCAAGGATCAAGACACCGATTCCCATCAACAGGATGCAGCGCCGATCCATCCGATCCGACAGGATGCCCGCGGGATAGGCGGCCAGTGAGTAGACGGCGCTCATCACAACAAGGACAATCGGGGCCCATGCGGCGGACAGGCCCGCATCCTGCGCGCGCAAAATCAGGAACGCTTCGCTGAAGCGGGCTAAGGTTAAAACGCCGCCGATAGCAACGACGACCCAGTAGGCTTTGCCCAGTTTTGCAAGCTCGGCGCGGCTGATGGGGAATTTCGATTTCTTCTCGGCTTTTGGGCGGTCGGGTTCTTCGACGCCGAGGATCAGCAAGAGAACGCATAATACGGCGGGGATGACGGAAACCCAGCATGCCGCGCGGACGTCGCCCGCGAGGGCAAGCATAAGGCCGATGGCAAGGCCGGGGCCGACGAACGCGCCGACGGTGTCAAGCGATTGGCGAAGGCCATAGGCCTCGCCGCGCAGGGCCGGGGGCGTGATGTCGCCGATCAGGGCGTCGCGCGGGGCGCCGCGAATGCCTTTGCCGACGCGATCCAGCATGCGGGCCGTGAAAACCCAATCCATCGATTGGGCGAGCGGGAAGATGGGTTTCGTGAGCGCCGAGAGGCCGTAGCCGATCACGGCGAGGGCTTTGCGCTTGCCGAGCCAGTCGCTCAGCGCGCCCGAAAACATTTTCGAAATCGACGCCGTCGCTTCCGCAAAGCCTTCGAGAAATCCCAGCGTGACGGTCGACGCGCCCAGCGTTGTGACCACGAATATCGGAAGGAGGCTGTGGATCAGCTCGGACGAAACGTCCATCAGAAGGCTGACGAACCCAAGGGCCCATATGGCGCGCGGGAGCTTTGGCTTGCTTATTTCCATGAAAGAATTTCCGGCGGTTTGCGGGGGACGGTCGGCGTGTCGCCCGCCGGGAACCCAAGCAGGATGGGAGCCGCAGGCGACACGTTCGAGGGAATGCCGAGGTATTCTTTGACTTCGGGCGTGTTGAAAAGGCCGATCGAAAGGCCGATGACGCAGGTTCCAAGGCCGTTCGCGCACGCCGCTAGCATCAGGTTTTGGGCGGCGAGCCAGCAGTCGGCTTTGTTGCTGATGTCTTCGCTTTTCGCGCAGATCAGGATAAGCGTCCGGGCGTTGTAGAAGACGTTGAAATTCGGGTCGTTGGCGTAAGCCCGTTTCTTTTGTGCAGGTTCCGACGTTTGGCCTTCGACTTCTTTGAGAAGAAGTTCTTTTACTTTGTCGGAAAGCTTGTTCAAAAGATCTTTGTCTTGGATCACGACGAACGACCATGGTTCGATGTGCATGGCCGTCGGCGCGTGGACGGCGGCGTCGAGAAGGGCCTCGATCGTTTCGCGGTCGAGGGTTTCGGGCTTGTAATCGCGCACGGCGCGGCGGCGGTAAATCGCGTCGAGGACGCTCATCGAAGATGCGGGGACGGCGGGCGTTTGAGCGGAGGACATGGAGATTTCCTTCTTGCGGTCGACGGGATTTCCGCCCTTATAGCATTTCCGGTCTTCCCTGACGAGAGCGGAGGCGGAGTTGCATAATTTTCTTGCGCATTTTCAGACGCCTTTTGTTTTCATCTCGATGAGTTCGTCGACAAGCTGGGGCAGGGTTTGGCCTGCGGGGCCTGCGCGTTTTTCGGCGAAGGAGGGGGAGCGTTGCGTTTCCTCAAGATTGACTTCGATGGCGAAGGCTCCGGCGCTGGTGGCGACGTCGACAAATCCTGCCGCAGGATAGACGAAACCTGACGTGCCGACGGCAATAAACAGGTCGCAGGTCGCGAGGGCGACGTAGATTTGCTCCATAAAATAGGGCGTTTCGCCGAAAAGAACGATGTCGGGGCGCAGGTGGCCCGCCGCGCCGCAGACGGGGCAGGGGGTTTTTGCCGTTACTTCGTCGAGAAAGGGCGTGCGTTCGCCGCAGGCGGTACACAGGACGCTGTTGAGCTCGCCGTGCATGGGCAGAAGGTTTTTGCTTCCGGCCCGTGCATGCAGGGGGTCGACGTTTTGCGTGACGACGAGAAGATTCGGGCCATAGACGTCTTCGAGTTTTTTTAGCGCGAGGTGCGCGGGGTTCGGAGATTTATCTTTAACGAAGCGGCGCAGCTCATTGAAAAACTTGTTTACGCCCCATAAGTCCCGGCATACGGCTTCATGCGTGGCGACGTCTTCGACCCGGTGTCCGTGCCAAAGCCCGTCGGGCCCGCGGAAGACAGGAATCCCCGATTCAGCCGAGATTCCGGCGCCGGTCAGGACGACGATTTTTTGCGGGGTTGGAAGCATAGGCCAAAAAGCCTTTTATAGCTCAAACGTAATAGACGGGGGTTGGAAGACTCCGAATGCGTAAAGGAGCCAGACCACCGCCGTGAATGCGGCGCTATTCAGCGCGTTTTTGCGCAAGTCGCTGAGAGGCGCGTATTTGTCGACAAGCCACAAAAGCGCGAACATGACGGCGATAACGAATCCGAGACCGTAAAGAACCATGGGACGCCTGCGAAAAAAGCCGATTCGGAGAAGAGACCAGAAGGCTACATCAAGCCTTTTTCGCGATCAAGCGGGGCGGCGAAAGGCTGTTGCATAACAACGGGGGAGGGGAGTACAAATAGAGAACCTTCGTTTCTTATGCGGCATCACATGATCGGCAAACTTTCAGGCATTATCGACAGCGTTTCGGGAGCGCAGCTTATTCTCGATGTGCAGGGGGTCGGCTATGTCGTCACATGTTCGGCGCGGACGCTGCGGAATGTCGGCGCGGTCGGCGAGGCGGCGAGCCTGCGCATCGAAACGCAGGTGCGTGAGGACGCGATCAACCTTTTCGGATTTGCCGATGGGGAAGAGCAAGACTGGTTCCGGTTGCTGACGACCGTGCAGGGCGTGGGGGCGCGGGTCGCTCTTTCTATCTTGAGCGTCGTTTCGCCCGATCAGCTGGGGCATGCGATTGCCGCTCAGGACAAGACGGTTTTGACGCAGGCCGACGGGGTTGGGCCCAAGCTGGCGTTGCCGCTTGTGACGGAG
>JAQUUS010000248.1 GCA_028693775.1 Alphaproteobacteria bacterium
CCATCAGGCCTCCGATAGCAGCGGCTGCGGCGGGACGCGAAACGCCGCAAAACCTCGATATAACTTCCGTACTGATGGCCGCCGACAAAACCATGTCGGTGAGCTCGTAGCTGTTGCGCCTCACAAAATTTATGGCCGACCGCTTGAACTCGGCCAGCCTTCCCTTCTTTGCACCCTCGCTGCCCGGTTCGGACGATTTGAGCCAACAGGCGTAGTCGTCCTGAAGGAGCGTTTTCTTCCGGCAAACCTCGCATGCCGCAAGCGTTCCGCATGCAAGGGCTACTGCCGTGCACGATGCCAGAAACGACACGCCGATCATTTGGGTAATTCCTTCAGACCACGAGGCGCTTTGGACGGAAACGCTGGAATTCAGAACCCCGGCTCCGCCGATGGCGAAGATGCCGTTTCCGATTCTTCCGCGTCCAATCCTTTTCATTGAAGTATCCTGCCCGCATCAGCCGTTCACGCACTTCTGCCCGAAGACAGCAGCCATGCTCCCGACTGCCGCCATGCTCCCCGTATGAAGCATGGCCGTACGCACCGGCATGCCGCCATGCACGAACCACAACGTTCCAATTGCTGCGATGCCAAGCATGCCTCCGACAAACCACATTTCTTCTTTGTGATAGTGAGTAAACGCTTTTGCGGCATTACGAAATTGCGCAAGCTTCTCTATATTGATCGCCATAATTTCCTGTCCTTCAAATATTATGCTCGCATAGTACGGTCGCAACTTGAAAGCAATAAGGACAAAATGCCCCTTTTTATGGTTAAAATACATGCTGGGCCGCATGGAACGCCTCCATACAGAGAAATTCGTTGAAAACAAACTGCGTTCGAAGGACATTCGAACGGCCGACGCTCAATATCCTCCCCTGAAAAAATCGAACGCTTCGACGCCCATGCCGATCGATACCTCCTTTAAAACAAAGTTTTTTTCTCCGCATAGCGCCAATTTTGCGCCGCTCATCGCATTGGCAATCGCCGTCTTTGCCGCTTACGCCAATATGTTCGGCAACGAGTTCGTTTTCGACGACGCTTTGCTCATCAAGGGCAACGGATGGCTGCAAGGCTGGGGACATATCAAAGACATCCTCACGGGATCCACCGTCGGCGGCGTCGGCGCAACGGGCGGCTTTTATCGCCCTTTGCAGATCCTGCTCTATCTGCTGATGCACCATCTCGGAGGCGGAGGAACATTCTGGTTCCATGAACTGAATTTCGTTCTGCATCTCCTTAACACGCTGCTGCTCTTCAAAATCGGCGGCAAGCTGAGCTTCGATCCCAAGGGCGCATTTTTTGCGGCGCTTTTGTGGGGCGTGCATCCCATCCATACCGAAGCCGTCACTTATATGAGCGGAACGGCCGATCCTCTCATGACCCTGTTCGTTTTGTGGGCCTTCTTTGTTTTGCTGCCGGACTTCACACCTAAAAAAATCCTTGCCGTTGTTCCGCTCTTTCTTCTGGGGCTTGCCAGCAAAGAAACGGCTGTCGTTTTTCCGGCCCTTGTGAGCGTCGGCATCTTTTGCCGCTTGCCCAACCCCTTCCGTCTGCGCACTCATTTGCGCGCCGCGCCTTTGTGGATCATCGGTATCGCTTATGCTTTTTGGCGCTCGAACGCGTCGTGGCTTGACGGGCCAAAAACCTACACGACTTTCTTCGAAACGTTCGGGCCGCCGGAGATGGTTTATTATTTACGCACGCCCTTGTGCAGGCTTTACACCTTCTTTTCGACCCTGCCCGGATATGCGGAGCTCCTTGCGTGGCCAACCCATTTGCACATGGAGCGGCATTTTCCCATTAAACCGGAATTCTTGTCCGTCTCCGTTGTGCTTGGATTTGCAATGTCCGTTTTGGCCGCGCTTTTTGTCGCCCGTGCCTGCAAAACCGGCAAGCGCAAGGAATTGGCCTGGGGATTCCTGTGGTTTGCGGCCGCGCATGCTCCGGGTACGGGTTTTTTTGGCGCAACCAATGCCCTGTTTCTCGAACACTGGATGTATCTGCCGTCGATTGGCTTGTTTCTCGGCCTCGGCCATGCTGCGGCAAAAGCGCTTGAGGGGCGCTCGCGTACCGTCTCGCTTGCGGCCCTTGCCGCCGTTTCGGCTTTTGCTCTGACGATGGTTTATAAAACACACGAGCAGAACAAGGTCTGGAAAACCCCTGTCTCGCTCTACACGAATGTGTTTGACAACGGAGAGGTTTCGCCGCGCGCCTACGATAATCTTGGGCTTTACTACGCCGACATCAAGGAATTCGACAAGGCTATCGACTCTTTCCATAAAGCTATCGCCGTTGGCGACGTTTATCCGGAGCCCCGCTTCAATCTGGGTATTACCTATCTGCTTAAGGGCCAAACGGACAAAAACATCGATCTCGCCATCGAAAACTTCAAAAAGGCTATTGAGATTCAACCCGCTTTTTACAGGGCTTACGAAATGCTGGCCGAAATTTATGCCTTCAGGAAAGACGCGGAACAGGCTCTTTATTATTCAAGCCGCGCCAAGGAACTCGCCGCCGCCCCCTAGCCCTTCGCGAACTCTTTGCCTTTTGGAGCCGCCCTTGTAATGTAGCGTCCGTTCAACCGATTCTGCCTGTTCCCATGACCGCCGACTCGCCCAATCTTTCCCTGTCCGCCGCTCTCAAGGCCCAGCCTTCGACGCCTTATTACTTCCTGATTTTGTGCGTCTTTATCTCCTATATCAACGTCTTCGACAATCAGTTCCTGTTCGACGACGACCTGATTATCGTCCTCAATACCTGGATCAAGGATTGGTCGCATATCGGCGACATTTTGACCGGGTCGACGACCAACGGCGCGCATATCATCGGCGGCTTTTATCGTCCGCTGCAACTCCTGCTTTATTTGCTCATGCATCATCTGGGAGGCGGCGGAACCTTCTGGTTCCATGCCCTCAATCTCTCGCTGCACATCGCAAATACCTGCCTTGTCTATAAACTGGGCAAAAAACTCGGCTTTTACGAAGAAGCCTGCTTTCTTGCGGCGCTTGTGTGGGGCGTGCACCCCATCCACACCGAGGCCGTCACCTACATGAGCGCAACGGCCGACACC
>JAQUUS010000249.1 GCA_028693775.1 Alphaproteobacteria bacterium
TTAATGGCCTGATTATTATGACAAAATAACCTTTCCGTTTTATTGATACGCGCGGGGGTTTTTATAGAAAAGAGCTGGTTTTCTCTCATTTTTCGCCTTTCTGTGCAGGAATGTATTGCTGATGTGGGTTTCCGACGGCAAAAGTCAGGCGGCGGCCCAGCGCATGTTCCAGCGCCGCGCCATAGCGGGATTCCAGATATTCAGCGTGAAAACGTGACGGCGCGGTGACGCAAGCCGCCTCAAGGTCTATGAGACACGGTAACAACCATCGCTGAATGAAACCTTCGTTGAAGGCAAAATGCCCTTGCAGTTTTTGGCGCACGGCGTCCGGCAAGGGCGGATAGCTCGCTGGCATTTTCGGACTCTCGGATTGTCCGAACGTTGCCGCATCGGGATCAATCTTCAATGCGCGATCAAGCCAGTTGAGCCACGTCTGCTTCCAGCCGCGTGGGCTGCGTTTTTTATCCGCCCCGCGCCCAAAGCAAAAATACTGCCTGAACTTCATGGCCTGTTTGTCGATGGCCGTTGTTCCCCAGCCTCGATCCGTTGCGATGTCTCGCCACTCTTCGGACAAAGACCAATCCGCCGAAAGCGCAGCGACGTGCGCCTTCGCCTTTCCCAGCGTTTGGCAAACAGCCCCCTCGTCGGCAAAAAGCACAGGGGGGCTTTCGGGGGTTTTGTTTTTCTGGATTCTGGATTCTTCTTTCTTAGGCTCGGCTTCTTGCTCGCCCCCTTGCTCGGACATTTGCTCGTCCGACGCAAAAATACCTTTTTGATTCAAATAACTGCTTCGGCCTCCTTTCGCGCCATTTTTGCGCAATCTGGCTCGTGCGTGCGTATCGCGCACCATGCGTCTGCTAAAAATGCGACTTTGGGCATCGCGGGAAAAAACACCGTTTCGGGAAAGCTCATCAAGAAGCCTTTCGACCTCCTGTTCGGAAACACCGGTCAAAAGAGCGATGTCCGTAAAGGAGCAAGGTCGTCCGGCCACGACTATGAACCCAGTCGGGTTAGATCTTGCCGCAATGCACAGAAGCCGCATCCAAAGACCTTGGGCGGCGAGTGAGCATACGCGGAGCGCGGGATCGTTTTCCCAATCGCTCCAATAGAACTTGCTCCACGGATAAGAGTTTTTCATTTCGGGAGGCTCCGTTTTGAACGCACGCAGCCAACCCATCCATAATCGCGATCCCATTCCGCCATTTTCTTGCGGAAGGCGCGAATTTGCTGAAAGGTTTCTTCGCTGATCCGGCCCTTCCCGCAGGAATCCCGGCAGCATAAGTCACAGGCCTCCCCAAGCGGTATGCCCGCTACGAGGTCTGCTTCGGAAGGAATGTCACAATCGCCGTCAAAAAGGCCACACAAGTCTGAGAGGTGCTGATGCCGCACCAGCTTATGCCCTCATTATTGAGCCAGAAGAAGATCGGAGAACTCCAACCCCTGCGGCGCACGGGCGACCAAAACGCGGTGCCCCCGATGGATATGCTCCATCGCGGCTTCCACTAAAATGCGTTCGGCCATATGGGGATTCCCGTTGTTTCCTTCGGGGCACAAAATCAGCTCTTTTGCTTCTTTGGGCGCACGCGCCTTTAAGTTGTTCAGGGCCATCGAAGCATAGACCGTCAGATCGGGACAGGCTTGGGCAATAGTCAGCGCCGATTCAACGGTCTCGGTAATAACGATCTTTTCAAGGCTCTTTTCCTGAATATGAACAAAAGCGCCAAAACATTCGCCATACATGCGGCGAGCGCCGCCCTGTGCGACGTGCGCACTGTCAATACCGCTCGGCGCAAGATACGTGCGATGAATGCCCGCGAACGCGCCGTCTATGGTTTGCGCCATAGCGACCATCGCAGGAAATTGCATGCGGCTTGGTTCATGATAAAGATTCGGATGAAACCGAATGCTCGGCGGAAAGGCTCCGTTAAAATTAAGCCCTCGCGTATAGAGATAACGTTCGACAAGGCTATGCGCGGGCAACTGACTTTCCCGCCAGATTTTCTCGGCCATTTCACGCTTATGCTGCCTCATGGCTTCGTCAGACGGCGGGGGATCGGCGTAAGTTAGCGCCGCATTGACATTCTTTTGTAAACGGCAAGGTTCGATAAGAGGTTTTTTGAGCGAGAGAGCGACCACCTGGGCAAAACTCAATCCCTGCGTTTCCATGATCCAGGAAAGAGCATCCCCTTCCGCGCCGCAAACGGAACAGGCGTAACGGTTGGTTTTGGGATTGACGGTGAAGGTTGAAAGGCGCTGATCGCCGTGAAATGGACAAACGCCGCGCCATTTATCGCCATTTCGAGCAAGCCGCACTTTTTCGCCCACCAGGGCCACAAGATCATGCGCGGCATTAGCCTGTTCTATGTCTTGCAACAGGATCGAGCGGTTGGCCTCGACCTGCTTTAACGATGCTTTTTCTCTGAAGACAGACGCAACTGCGTCCGTACCTATCCTACGTCCGTTCATAGCAACACCCGAAAAAGTAAGAGAAATCAGAGCAACGTTTAAAGCGGTCTGGCCTTTCGGCCATGTATTTCCGGCTTTGTTTGTTGCAGCCTCTAAGTGTTGGCATATCACCAACGCTTAGGCAAGAGAAATTTTTCAAGGAATTTTAAAAAGTGGCCCGATTTATATGAAACGAAAGTAAAATATTTCGCTTCGGGCTTGATTAACCGTTGGCGTTATGGCAACGTGGCCGTTGAAACAATACGGGGATCGGTTTATAATGTCCCCCTTGGGAATCTTCGGGAATGACAGGGTATGATGAAACATCGCCTCAAAGAGATTATAGCGGCACGAAGCCTTACAATCCGGCCCTTGGCAAAAGAGATGGGAGAGGATTACACGGAGGTGAGCCGCGTCATAAACGGCCAAAGGAAACTCACCATCGAGTGGCTTCTTAAATTCAGCAAAGCACTGAAGCTCTCCCCGAATGAAATTGTCGATATTGATCTTGGATTGCCATCGACCTGTGACCAAGCCCTTTTGGGTTCCGTCATAGGCTTTGTTTTCAACGCCTGCGAGGAGGTGGGCGCAACGCTTGGCC
>JAQUUS010000250.1 GCA_028693775.1 Alphaproteobacteria bacterium
CGATCTGGTCAAAGGCCATGACCTCTCTTGGCTTTGATGAATGTCAAGAAACCTTCGGGGCTTTTTATTCATTCTTTTTTCCTTCCGCCGCTTTGTTACCTCTTCAGGACAGGTTCATTTCTTTTTTGGGTAGGCCTGCAAAATAATAGTACCCGTATCTAAAAAATTGAAATAAGAAAGCCCTCAAAAGCGCCGTAAGGTTGTTCGGGTATCAGTGGGGTCGTTCGTGAATAGAAACAGCAAGGAATGGGTCGAGTGTTATTTGGAAGAGTATTTGAATGGTCTTCTGGTTCCTGAGGATGAGTTCAGCGAGGGGGATCGCAAGATGCCTATGCGCAAGGCGCACACGCCGATTCAGGGATATGACGATTCTCCTGTCTTGCGCATCGAGTTCAGGAAGGTTGAGGACGATCGGGACGATCTGGACGGTCAGGATTTTTTGGGGAAGCCTTCTTTTTCGCGCGAAGAAAAAGTTTGCCTGACCCATCAATCCAGAAAATGCGCCGACGTTTTGTTGCGCCCCGTTCCTTTTAAGGTCGGCAAGAAGACAGGCCGCCTTTTGGCCGCCAAGATCAGGGAAGCCGCCAATACGCGCGTGTATGCGGTTTCAAACCCGGAAAATCCCAATGAGAAATATATTTTCGCTTTGGGCGAGAACCTCGACGACATTGTCTGGACGAAAAACGGCGAGATTGCCGTTGTTGCCGGGACGACCATCGCTTTGCCTTTCGATAAGGCCAGCCGTACGTTCTATCTTCCCTCTCCGGACGAGGATTCGGGCTCTTTCTATTCGGCTGCGCCAGGCCTGAAAGCCGCTCGGGTCAAAACGAAAACGCCGGAGCCTGATGCCTTTCTTCAGCCGTCATGGGAGCCAACCCGCGCAAGGACGGCGAAAGAGGCGCTTAAATTTTTCGTGCCGCTGCACGTCGCCGCATGGTGCCTCGAACAGCAGCCCGGAGGCGGCCGCCGCTTTATCGAGTGCCATCCGCGCTCCAAGGGGGACGATGATCTGGTTCGGAATGAGCATTCGTATACCTATCAGAAATTCAGGCGCGCTGCCGTCGAGGCTTGCAGCCGTAAATGGGGCGAGGCGATCCCCTCTGACGTTTTGGACAACTTTATGAACGGCCAGATTACGATCACCAGTAAAAACGGCGATCGTATTCCTCTCGATCGCATGAACGTTCATCACAATTGGCTCGTTTCGTGGGGCGGCGGAAACGATACGCGTACGCTTATCGATATCGGACTGCATACTTACATTCATCAGGAGTTCAACCGGACCTGTTTGCAGGTTTGCAGGTGTCTCAATACGTTCGGCGGCCATTACGATCTCGATTCGTTTCCGTCGGTCGACGCCTCAAAGCGGTTTTTGACCGAGCATCCGCAGGCCGTTCAGGGGCTGCGCAAAATTCCGAATGTGCGCGTGGACGACGAGGGACGTTTGAGTATCGGTATTTTGTGGCCCGAGGACAATTATTGCATTCCCTCGCTGATGCAGTTCGAAATTCAATACGGCGGGATTTATGGTCCGGGAGACAAAGAGTATGTCGCGCCCCCCAAGAGCAGGCGACCGGATTCTTCTGCGCCGTCTTCGGATTTTGAGGTTGCGACAAACGGCTAGGGGTGCGCGGCCGGTGCTGCGATTTCGGGCTCGGCGGCTTCCGGAAGCAGGGGGATCTGCCCTGCGGTTTCGGCGGCGCTTTCTGCGAAGGCTTCTTCGATTTGCTTTCTTCCCAAAAGCTTTTTCAGGAGATCTTTGAAGCTGCGGTTCTGCGCGGACGCGGGGGCGTTCTTTTCGTTGTCGTTTGCGATTGCGGCCGGGGCTTCCTTGGGGAGGTCGTACATGTCGAGAACGGCGCCAAAAAAGGCCTGGGCTTCGGGAACGCAGGTCAGGTCTCCGCCCGATCCTTTGTTGAACGCGATCAGGGCTTCGGCCAGCGTGTGGGGGATGGGCGCCGCCTGTTGTTCGGCGGCCATTTTCTTAACGGCCAGCGTTTTGCTTCCGGTTGAGATCAGATCGTGGGTTTCGCTGTCGGGACTTTCGGGGGCGCTTTCGTCGACGATTGTAACGTATTTTTTCAGTGCATAGTCGATGCCCGCGATCGTTCCTGCCATCGCGATAAAGAAATTGGAATCCGACGCGGGCAGGCGGTTTTCTATGCGGACGCTTTGGGCGCTGTCGATCGGGCGGGCGTAGGCGCAGTCGTCGTGGGTGGCGAAACGCAAACTCGATCCGTCGTTTCCTGCATAGGAGGCGGAGAGGCTGCTCGGCGCCCAGACCGAGCTGTAGAAGCGTTCGAAGGCTTTGTTTGTTTGTGCGCTCAGGACGACCGAGTTTTTTTGAACTTCGAGAAGGCCGTGTGCAATGTGTTTCGAGAGCGGGCTCCAGTTGCCGTTTTTCACAAAGAGCGGTTCGTTGTTTTGGGTCCAGAGGCTGAACGACAGATGTGCGGATGAGGGTTCGCAATCGGAAAACGCACGCGGGTCGAAGCTGACGCGGCAGGTTCCGATTTCGTCGCTGCGGTTCAACAGGTAAAGGCGCGAGTTCATTGCGCTGGACGCCGTTTTGAGCGGCGGTGCGATGCTTGTCGTTAGCTCGTATTGGCCGTTGTTATCGACTGTGTTTTCGGGGGAAAAGCGCTTGGCTATGCCGCTTTTTCTCAGCTTTCTTTCCGCCTCATCGACGTCGATGCGGTTGAATTTGATGCCGACGGAGTCGAGCGCGTAAAACTCGAGCTCCATGCATGTTTTGACGACGATGCCGTAATCGTTCTGTATTCTCGTCAAGGCTTCCGCTATGTAGTTTTTCGCTTCTTCCTCGGCGCGCTCTATGTTTTTGAGCCCCGCTTGCGATAAGGCGTCGAAGGCATGCGATACCGGCGGGATGACGTATTGGGTGCTGGCGTCGGAATATTCCGAGGGCTCGATGAAGAGCTCTTCGAGATTCGAGGAATAGTCTTCGAAGTCGAGCGGTAGTTGCGGCGTTTTTGCGGATCCGCTGAAGCCAAGGCGCACCTTTTCGATCCGGCGGCG
>JAQUUS010000251.1 GCA_028693775.1 Alphaproteobacteria bacterium
CGGGATCGTGCGCTCAAAAAATCTTTTTGTCAGGAGGGTAGTCGTGCGGTGCAACAGATAAACTATTGCACCGCAAAGGAAATATTGCTTCTTAAAACGCCTTTGAAATAAAATAAACGAACGCGCAGGGAGCGAAAAAAAAGCCGTTTCCACCCCCCTTATACAGGGGGATGGAATTTCGGCGTCCGTTACGTCCTAAGATCGTATGTCGTGGAGAGGGGCTGAATGCCAAATCCGAGAATCGGCCGATGGCAATGCGAGGAAGAACCGTTCAACGGATACCCGACGTCCGGATTTGGCGTCGCGTTTCCATGGCCGTTCGAAGAACGCGCGTAAGGAATGTGATTTCCGTTCTGCCTCAGTTTATCGATGCAGCCCTTGACGTAAAGCTGCGTCATATCTTTCGAGGTTTGAGAGATTTCCGTTTTCACACCGGATTTGTTTGGCCCGTTCATGATACGCTCCCTTGCAGTTTCAAGACGATCGGTTAAAAACACCCGCACACAAGACCATGCGCGAATCGAATTCGTGGATCGTGCCTAAAAATTACATGTTTGTCAGGAGGGTAGTCGTGCAGCGCAATAGATAACCTATTGCGCTGCAACCATATTTTGCGCTGCAGTATATTACATAAACATTACAAACTCTGCTTCAGCCATAACCCCAAACGATTCAAGGCCGAACCGCCGCTCGTGAGTACGCGGGTACCGAAAGCGGCAAAACTGCTCGACGCCAGCTCAGGCTGCATCGCGACGGCCAAAAGCCCCGCCGTCGTTGCAAAAGCTGGTCCCGACGTGGACTCTTCCACCCCCGTAAACGCGGCCGCCGCATGCTTGTTGCTCAACGTCGTCGGCCGCGCCACGCGCAGGGGCCTACCCAGACGTACCTGCTTATCGAGGATCCGCTGCGCCAACTCGCGCACGCCCGGAAGCTGCGACGCGCCGCCGGTCAAAACGACGCGCCGCCCGGCGACGTCGGCAAACCCGCTCTTGTCCATCTTGGATCGCACGAGTTCGAAAATCTCCTCAAGCCGCGGCTGAACGATGCGGATCAAATGCGACTTTGGCAAATGGTTCGCGTTCTCGGGCGTATCCTCTTCGCCGACAAGCGGCACATCGATCGTCTCGCGCTCGTCCATCGGGCTTTGTATCGCGTTACCGTAAAGGGTCTTCAGGCGTTCCGCCTGCGCAATGGATGTCGTTAATCCGCGCGCGATATCGCTTGTAATATGCGCCCCGCCAATGGGAATGCCGCCCGTATAAACCACGCACCCATCGAAGAAAACGGCAAAGCTCGTGGTGCCCGCGCCCATATCGATGATAAGGCTCCCCAGATCCATCTCGTCTTCGACCAAGCACGCCAGCCCGCTCGCATAAGGCGCGGCGACGATCTGCTCGACCTCCAAATGGCACCGCGCCACCGCCGTCACGAGCGTGCGCACCGGCCCAAACCCAGCCGCGATCAAATGCATCTGGGAATGCAACAACCCGCCCGTCATGCCCAAAGGATCGCGAATGTTTCTCTGCCCGTCGAGCGCATACCCCGTCGGGATCGTCTGAAGCAGTTCCTGAACCTGCCCCTGATAATCCTCCGGCAACATCGCCTGGCCCTGCGCCAGCAAGCGCGCCAGATCGCCGTCGTTCACTTCGCGCCCATTGAGCGGAAGCTCCATTTCGACCGTCTGTGACGAAAGCTGCGCGCCGGAAATGTTGATGGTCACGTTCTGAAGCGTCTCGCCCGCCATGTGCTCGGCGGCGGAAACCGCTTGCCCCATGGCGAACTGCAAAGCCTCCATGTTCGAAACGGCGCCCTGGCGCATGCCCTCGGAAAGATAATGCCCCACGCCGACGATGCGCGGCGTCCCGGTATCGTCGCTGCGCGCGATAAGGCACGCGATCTTGCTCGACCCGATGTCCAAAGCCGCGAACACCTCGCCGTCCATGACGCGGGTATCGGCAAACAGCCATTTTTTCAGCAAATTCATGAGCGCTTATCTCCAGACTGATCCTGCGCCTGCGGCGGTTCGAGAACGAGCCTATCAGGAATGCGCAAATCTATGGCAACAAGAGGGCGGTCAAGGATCTTCTCCTCGGCGATGAGAACGGAAAGGCGGCGCAACGCGCCCTCGACCTCCGTTTCGGGAAGCTTGACGATAATGTCCTTGGCCATATGTAAATCCCACCGGCGATCGCTAACCCGCACCGCCGAGGTCATCTTCCCCCGAATATCCGGATACGCGTTCAAGGCCGACAAAAGCCCCTTAGCCCCTTGATCCGCGCCGGGGCCGACGACTTGCGGCAAATCCGGAAATTTTTCAGCCTCAGCCGTCGGCAACACGCGTCCGAAATTGTCGATCACGAAAAACCGTCCGTTATTTTGCCACCGAGCGGAAGGCACGCGCTCGAACAAAAGAACGTAAATGGTATCCGGCAACTTCCGCTCGACGGCCACGGAATCGACCCACGGAAGCTTGCCAAGCCGCTCCGCCGCCGCGTCGATATCGACCGCCATGATGGCCAACCCCTGCTTGACGCGCAAAGCGTCATAAACCTCTTCTTTGGAAGAATGAACCCTGCCTTCAAGAGCGATATCCCTGATCTCGAAGTGCAAAGAGCGCGTCATGTCGAAAAAAGCCTCCACGGCCTTTTCCGCCTTGCGCTGCGGCCAGCCATAAAGCCAACTGGCATAAGCGCCCATCACGACAATCAAAAGCGCAATCGCCAGCATGCCCAAACGCGCCAAAAAGCTAATCCCATCCTGTTGGTCGCGCGGCCTCTTCGACACGCTTTGCGTGACGCTTCCGCGCAATGGAGTTTTTGACCGTTTCATCGAACCCATATCCAAAGAACACCAAACGAGCGCCGCCCCCATCGAGGGGCACCCGCCACGTCAAAAAGCACTTTTTGGCACATACAGTTAAAAAAACGCAAACGCCCCCCCAATTAATAAAAAGAGCGCAAAATCCCCCACAAACCCCTCGTCATCCGCGCGTTCTTTTCTCGTCATCCCCGCGTTCTTTTCTCGTC
>JAQUUS010000009.1 GCA_028693775.1 Alphaproteobacteria bacterium
TCCACGCCAACCGTCCGCGCGAAGCCCTGATGCGTCTCGAAAACCTCGTCGGCATGGCCAGCGCCAATCTCTCCCCGCGCGCCATCCGCCAGCAGATCGCCTCGGCCATCGACATGATCATTCAGGTCAGCCGCATGCGCGACGGTTCGCGCCGCGTCACCTACATCACCGAGCTCACGGGCATGGAAGACGACACGATTACGCTTCAGGATCTCTATACATGCGAGGTCACGGGCGAAAACATGGACGGAAAACTCGCCGTGAACTTCAAGAACCACGGATTGCGCCCCCATTTCCTGCCGAAGGCGGCTTATTTCAATCTCGACAAGCAGCTGATGGAGACGATGACATCATGACCTTGACGGCACAAAGCGTATACATGCTGGGCGGCGCTCTTTTTGTCGTTTGCGCCTTGGTCATTCTCGCTTTGTCCGAAAACGACGCCGCACTGGACAAGCGCGTTGCGCGCGTCGGCGGAGACCTCAAACGCGACAAAAAACAGCTGGAATCCGTCCCGCAGAACAGCTTGCGCTCGACCAAGGACAGCACGATCCCTCTTCTGGACTTTATCGCCAAGGCCCTTCCCAATCCCAACAAGCTTCGCAACAGGCTCGCCGCAACAGGCAAAAACATCACGCTGGGCGAATACCTCCTGATGAACGCGCTCTCGATCCTGATCGTCGATCTGGGGCTCAACCTTGCCGAAATCAAGGACGTCGTGATTATCCCGGCCTCGGTTATGCTGGGCCTCGGAATCCCGCATGCCATCACCGGCTTTCTGGCCGCACGGCGCGTGAAAAAATTCATTGCGAACTTCCCCGAAGCAATCGACACCATGTGCCGCGGAATTCGTTCCGGCCTTCCTGTTACGGAATCAATCCGCTCCATCGGTAACGAAATGCCCGACCCGGTCGGCATCGAATTCCGCCGCATCAGCGACGGCGTACGCATGGGCAAGCCTCTCGAAGACGCCATGTGGGAAGTCGCCCAGCGCGTCAACGCCGCAGAGCTCCGCTTTCTGATTGTGGCCATGGCCATCCAGAAGGAAACCGGCGGCAACCTTGCCGAAACGCTCACGAACCTCGCGGAAATCATCCGCCGCCGCCGTCAGTTGCGGTTGAAGGTCAAGGCCATGTCTTCCGAAGCGAAGGCCAGCGCCATGATTATCGGCTCCCTTCCGTTCATCATGTTTGTTTTGCTCTCCGTTGTGAACCCCGACTACATTCAGGTTCTGTTCGACGAGCCGAAAGGCAAGGTCATGCTGGGAATCGGCCTCGGCTGGATGGCTTTGGGGTGGTCGATCATGACCAAGATGACTCACTTTGAACTCTAGGGCCCGGCCATGACGCTCGAACACGCGCTGCACGATCCCAACATCCTGGCCATGATAAGCGGGGCCGGAGCCTTCGCGGTCGTTGTACTGATCTGGGTTGCGCTTGTCGAAAGCGATCCTCTTGCCGAACGACTGAAAAGCGTGGCCGAACACAGAAGAAATCTCAGCGACAAAATCGAAAAAGAGGCCCCCGTCTCACGCCGCCAAAGTCTGCTCGGCACGGACACGCTCAAAACCCTCGTGCAAAAGCTCAAGCTTGAGCACGGACGGCAGACCAGCAATTTGCGCATCAAGCTCGCACAGGCCGGCTTCCATTCCCGCGAAGCCATGATGATCTATCTTTTGCTCCGCCTTTTACTTCCCATCGGGCTGGGCTTCCTTGCGTTTTTCTTCATCTTCGTTCTTCAGACCTTCAATATCCCGTTCATCAAGCAGGTCTTGTACGTCATTCTCGCGGCGATCCTTGGGCTGTCCCTGCCCGAACTGTACGTCAAAAACCTGAGCCAGAAACGCAGCGCCATATTGAGAAAAGGGCTTCCCGATGCGCTCGATCTTCTCGTGATTTGCGCCGAAGCGGGCCTGAGCCTCGATTCGGCGCTTCACCGGGTCAGCCGGGAAATAGCCCCTTCGTGCCCGGAGATCGCCGAGGAAATCGGCCTGACCGCCGTGGAGCTCGGCTTTTTCCCCGAACGCAGCCAGGCTCTTTCGAATCTGGCCGATCGCGTCCCCCTTCAGGGCGTTTCGGGCCTCGTCAACACGCTTATCCAGACCGAAAGGTACGGAACGCCTCTCGCACAGGCTTTGCGCATTCTATCCAACGAAATGCGTAACGATCGCGTCATGGCCGCGGAAGCCAAGGCTGCCAAGCTCCCCGCGACGCTGACGGTTCCCATGATCCTGTTCATTCTGCCGCCGCTGTTTGTCGTTCTTCTCGGCCCAGCCATTTTGAGAGTTATTACGATGAGCCGCTGACTTTTTGACATATCGGCAGGCTCCTTCGGAGGGCTGACGCAAAAAGTTTATTTTTCTCAAGGCGTTGTATCTTTCCTCCCCCGCCTCCTCCCCCCAAAAAGGCACTCACATGCCTTGCGGTGCCATGGCGAAAAGGCTTCCATTTGAAACAATCGCGGTTTAGAAATGTAACCTCCTGATTCCATATAGGTTGCGTCAGACCCATGTCCTTTAGGCATCTCTCCAACACCAGCGGTTTATTGATCGTTCTGGGCTTCGTTCTAGGCGCAAGCATACAGACCCACCCGGCATTGGCTGCAACGCCTTCGGTCCAGATCTTTACCGATCAGGCCGTTCCGATGAGCGCACCGCCCGGACAAGAGGCCGACGAAGGGCCTCTTTCCGCCGGAAGCCTGACAATGGAAGACATCCTGAAAGCGCACAAGAAACCCGAGCGCCGCCCCGCATCGCCCTTGCCTCCGGCAACCGGATTGATGATGTCGCAAGGCATGGACTCCGTTTTCCAGAAATACAACATTCCCGCAACGCAGCCCCCTGCCGCCAAGCCCGCTCAACCGGCGCCTGAAGCAAACGTTGCAGAAGCTCCCGCGCAGGAAACTCCCGCCAAGGCCGCAACGGCCGAACCCGCCGTCTCTTTCGAAGCCGGGCAAGCGCCCAAGAGCCTGGACGCGCCCGCCGGGGATAGCCAAGCCAAGCCGCAACCCGAACCCGTCGCAGCGAGCTGCGATCAAAACGCCCGCAGCTGGGAAAAGAGCTGCGCAGACGCCGGATATCCGGCTTCGTTTGTCGGCAAGATTGTCGGCGAAACAAAAACAAGCTGCGAAGACGGTTCCCTGCATGACGCATGGATTTCGAATACCTGCGCCCCTCCATCGGAAGAGCCTGTTTCCGCGATCAAGACTGCGGCGAACGACAGCGTAAAGAAAGCCGAAGAAAAAAACATCGTTCTCGATAAAGGCGACGGCTTCCTGCATCCTCCTGCGCAAGAACAACCCGCCGAAGTCCAGCAGGCGCAGGCCTCGAGCGAAACCAGCTCCGCGCCAAAGGCGTCGGGAAAAACATATGCCATTCCCGTCCTGTCCATCAAGAAAGCGGAAAGCGCTTCCGAGACGCTTGAGCCTCAGGCGATGGAAAGCGAAGCCGTTTCCGCCCCGGCCCCCGAACCTGCGCCGCTCCCGGTCGCCGTCGAAAAACCCGCGACAGGAAAACCCCTTTCGCCCGTCCCCTATTCCACAACCAATCCCGAAGAGCTTTGCGGCGAAGCAGCCGAGATCCTTGCCTATGAGGCGCCGGAAAAGAATCTTTGCCGCGTCGGCTCTCCGAGCGCCGTCGAGGGCAACGGCCCGTGGACATGGACCTGCACCAATAACGCAGGCCTCGTATCGAGCTGCCGTACGCTCTCTCTGGGCGGCGAAGATATGCCCGCGCCCGAAACGGCAGAACGGCATTCCGCCCCGACCTCTATCGACGCCTCGCGCCTGATGCGCCAACAAGCGCCTCAGGCAGCGGCAACGATGCTTGCCATGCCCGTCTGCGGCGCAGCCTCCGGCCAGCCCGCCCGGACCGCCCCGAACGCAAATTTGTGCGAAACAGGCAAGGCGAGCGCTGTGCGCGGCTCCAACCCGTGGCGCTGGACCTGCCGCGCCGGGAAAAACAAAGTCTCGTGCGCAACGATCAAGCCGGTTGACGGCGTGTGCGGATCGGCAAACGGCAAAGCCGTTTCGTCACAGCCTGTATCGAACCTTTGCAAAAAGGGAACCGAAAGCTCTGTGACCGGAACGGGCCCGTGGACCTGGACCTGCACCGGATCGAATAACGGCAACGACGCCTCCTGCTCGGCCCCGATTGCCCCGAAGGTTGGGGAACTTCCTGCGCCAGAGGCCAAAACGGTCGCCATCCCCATCCCCGAAAAGTCGTTCTCCAGGAAGCGCCCTACTCCGTCGGAAGTTCCCGAACCCGCTCAGGTTTCGGGAGACAAGGCTCCTGAAGCAGCTCCCAAGTTGCCGGAAAGCAGCTCGCCCGTCCCTCCGCCGGAGAAAAAGCCCCTGCATCCTGTTCCAACCCTGCAGGAAGAAACATCTTCGAAGAGCGGAAGCCACGCCTCCAAGCCGATCGCGCTGGACCCGACGCTTTCGGCCGTCCTGTTCTCCCATCTGTCTGAAAACATTGAAACAAGCTCAAAGACAACGCTGGACAAGCTCGTTGTTATCCTTAAGAAAAATGACGGTGCGCGCATCTCTCTGACAGCTTATGCGGATGGTGCGGGCCTTTCGCCGCGTGAGGTCCATCGCCTGTCTTTGGCCCGCGCACTGGCCATCCGGAGTTACCTTTCGTCCAAGGGAATCTCGGAAAGCCGCATCGATATTCAGGCGGAAGGCGCCAGCGCCCCGACCGGTTATCCGGACCGGGTTGATGTAAAAACAAATTAACGCTTTTTAACGCTTTGTCAAAAACGTAACGAAAAACCTCTTTTGAGACCCAAAATGCGTGCCCTAACCGCCGCAGCCTAATGGATTTTTTCCAATAGGCTCTTGCATTTTTCTGTGTTCTTGTCTAGTTATGCCATCGAGTTTAGAGACTCTTGTTTTCATTTTCGTCTCTGTCGCGCCTTAAAATGGCCGCAATGATTATCATGTAAACAGGAGTCGCTGAAATAAAACCGGAGCGTGGCTTGCGGAATTTTGGCGCAAACTCGGTGCGGGTGTCGCGGTGATGCCGGCCAATGCTAAACTAAAGGATACAACTATGGCGACAGGTACAGTCAAGTGGTTCAACGGCACGAAGGGATATGGATTCATTCAACCGGATGCCGGCGGCGCAGACGTTTTTGTGCACATCAGCGCGGTTGAACGCGCCGGTTTGCGCGATCTCCGCGAAGGCCAAAAGCTCAGCTATGAACTGGCAACCGAAAAGGGCAAGACTTCGGCAGCCAACCTCAAGCTGATCGACGCAGCCTAATCGATCACTGCGATAAACTAAAAAGGGGCGACCGAACTTTCGGCCGCCCCTTTCGTTTGAAACGAATACGTCGTTATTGATCGCCCGCTTGGCTTTCAGGAGCCATCGGCCTTCCCATGCGGCGCATGGTCCCCGCGGGTCTCAGATTCATTTGATGCATCCGGTTCCTCTCGCGGATGCTTTCCATTCTGTCCTCGAGAGCCTTTTTGTCCGCAGCCAGCTTGTCCGCTCTCTGGCGAAGCTTTTTCCGTTGCGCTTTGCAACCCGTGACCTTCTCCCTCGGCGGATCGATGCACTTGTCCAGCAAGGCCTCGCTCGCCGTGTTGATCTCTTCCTGCGTCACGCGCAGACGCGCCAGCTCATCGTGAAATTCGACGCGTAACTCATCCGACATCATGCCCCGCCCCGCGCCCATGCGAGGAGGCATATTATTGCCCTGCGGATCCTGAGCGCAGGCAGACATGCTGAGCGATGCCAAAAACGCGAGCGCACATAATCCATAACATTTACCGATTGTCATATTTTGCTCTCCTCGTAGTTAAGGTAGGGAACAGAGATTTACAAAACGACACAAACCAGACGACCAATAAACTCTGGCGAAATTATGGTAAAACCAACGCCTGCCCTCATATCCTTGTACTATCTTCCGCTGCGCGAATTATTTCCCATGCCGGGCCGCGTATGCTTGAGATCGCCAATCAGCTCTCTCAACAGCGTATTGTTCTGGCCGTACGAAGGCGTCTCGCGATCGACGGGCGAAATGTCCTCGGCCTGAGCAAGCTCAAGATTCTTGACTTCCGTCACAACCCCGTTGTCATCGAAATCGACTTCGACGACCTGTTGTTTGAGCACTTCGGGATCAAGGAAGGAATATTGCTCGGTTTCCCGGCCGATATAATACCACACGTTCTCATCGAACGAGCTCACGGACGTCGGCGAACCAAGGGTCGTGGCCACGTCTTCGCGCGTGGTTTCTCCGGGCTTGATCTGGGCAAACATGTCTTCATCGAGCATACTGCCGCGATTGGCGACGATCGGCTGGCAAGCCGAAAGCGCTAAAAGAAGAGAAAAAAGGAGAACGGGGCTTTTTTTCATGTGAAAAAGGACTCAAATTCTGTAACCTTGACGCCATTAGACCGAAAAGTTTGCCGCGGTTCAAGAACAATGCACAAAGGCTTATAAATCAAGGATCCGGCGAATGAGATGAAAGAAAAGAAAGCGATGATTGAACAGCTTCCCGAATTTTCAAGAATAATAAGCGTTTCGCGTATTCCGCCCAAGGGCGCCGAAGAACATCTTGAGGCAAAGCCTGCCGAACGCGCCGGGCTGACAAAGCGCTTTTCCCTGCTCGACCTTCCGTCGCTCAAAGCCGAGATTTCGCTGATCCCCGGCTCCCGCCAAACCATTAACGCAAAAGGAAAGATCGAAGCCGACATTGTCCAGCAGTGCGTTGTAACCCTCGATCCTGTGGAAAGTCACCTCAGCCTCGACGTCGACGTTGTGTTTCTCCCGTCCGAAGACCCCGATAAAGATAGTGCCAAATCAACTTCGCTCGAAGAACTCGAAGGCGAATTCGAATACTTCTCATCGGGCAAAATCGATATCGGCGAGCTTGTCGCCCAACAACTCGGCGTCAATCTCGATCCCTACCCGCGCAAACCGGATGCGGCGTTAACCAAAACCGAGTTCGGCGCCAAGGCCGAAACCGCACACCCCTTCGCCAAACTGTCGGCCGCAGTAAAAGGCAAGAAAAACAAAGGCAAGGCCTAGCTTTGCGCTGCGGCAAGCTTTGTCCCTTGCATCCGCACGAAAAACCCTTTAAGAAAAAGCCGTCGCGCGTTATCCGGCTCGGCTGGGACGCGTTTTTTGTCGGATTATAGTGAGTTTAAATTATGGCCGTTCCTAAAAAGAGGACTTCCAAGTCTGCGCGCAATATGCGCCGTTCCCATCACGCGCTTAAAGCGACCAATTCTGTCGAGTGCCCCAACTGCGGCGAGCCCAAGCTTCCCCACCATCTTTGCGCCGCGTGCGGCCATTATGACGGCCGCGCCGTCATCAAGTCAAAGAAGTCGGCTTAACTTGGCTGCCTTTCCGCGCAAAATTCTTGGGAATGCTTTTCCGGCGCCGTCTCGGAACGTGCTTTAACCCTGCGGGATTGTCATGACGGTCGATTCTTTAGCAACCCCTCTTGTCCTAGCGCTCGATGCGATGGGTGGCGACGATGCGCCCGGAATCGTCATCGACGGCGCCGCGATTGCGCGCGAACGCTATCCGGATCTCCGGTTCATCTTTTTCGGCGACGAACTCAAGATCGCCGCGCTGCTCGCCGAACGCAGCGAACTCAAGGACTGCAGCGAGCTTCGCCATACAGCCGACGTCGTCACGGCCGACATGAAGCCGTCGCATGCGCTCAGGCAAGGCCGCGACTCCAGCATGCGGCTTGCCATCAACGCTGTCAAAACAGGCGAGGCCTGCTGTGTCGTTTCGGCCGGAAACACCGGCGCGCTGATGGCCATGGCCAAGTTTGTCCTCAAGACGCTGCCCGGCATCGACAGGCCCGCCATTGCAACCCTGATCCCCTCTCAAAAAGGGGAGACCGTTATGCTCGATCTGGGCGCCAACATCGAATGCGACGCCGAAAATCTCGTGCAGTTCGCGCTCATGGGCGCGATTTTCTGCCGGACCGTTCTGGGCCGCAAAGATCCGTCCATCGGGCTTTTGAACATCGGCACCGAAGAGCTGAAAGGTCATGACGAAGTGCGCATCGCCGCCTCGATCCTTCGCGACAGGCCGATTCCGGGACACCTCTTCGGCTTCGTCGAAGGCAACGACATCACCGCAGGCACCACAGATGTCGTCGTTACCGACGGCTTCAGCGGCAACATTGCGCTGAAATCCATCGAAGGAACCGCCAAGCTCATCTCTCATTTCCTGCGCGAAACCATCGCATCGTCGCTTTTGGCCAAGCTGGGCTATCTGCTCGCACTGGGCGCTTTCAAAAAGCTCAAAAAACGCGTCGACCCGCGCCGCTACAACGGCGCCATGTTCCTCGGCTTGCAGGGCGTTTGCGTCAAGAGCCACGGCGGAACCGACGCCGAAGGCTTCGCCAACGCCATCGGCGTGGCCCGCGACCTTGTGGCCCACGGATTCAACAAACGCATCGCCGAAGAGCTGGCCGCGCAATACGGCCTTGACGGCAGCGGCCATGCCGCCCAACCCCAACACAGTGAGGATGAATGATCCGTTCCGTTTTTCTTGGCTGCGGATCGTATCTGCCGGGGCAATACGTTTCGAACGACGCGCTCATCGCCAGATACAATCTGGACAGCAACAACGAATGGATCGAACGCCGCACCGGCATTTCTCAACGCTATATTGCCGACGGCGAGAAGACCTCAGACCTTGCGACAAAAGCCGCTCTGGCCGCTCTGGCCGATGCCAAGCTCGACGCCAGGGATATCGACGCCGTGATCGTTGCGACAACGACATCGGACGACATCCTGCCCGCGACCGCCGCGAGGGTTCAGGCCAACATCGGCATGGAACGCGGATTTGCGTTCGACATGCGCGCCGTCTGCTCGGGCTTCGTTTATGCGCTGACCATGGCCAACAATATGATCCGCGTCGGACAAGCCAAACATGTTCTCGTGATCGGCGCGGAAACGCTCTCGACCATTCTCGATTTTAAAGACCGCTCGACCTGCTTCCTGTTCGGCGACGGCGCAGGCGCCGTGGTTTTGGGCGCAAAAGAAGGCAAGGGAACCAACGAAGATCAAGGCATCCTCGCCACAGCCTTGCACTCCGACGGACGCCATTACGACATGCTGAAAACGGACGAAGCCGGTCTTGTGCGCATGGACGGAAAAGAAGTTTTCCGCCACGCCGTGACGAACCTTTCGGACGTCGTGGACGAAGTTCTCGGCTCAATCGACATGAAGCCCTCGGAGATCGACTGGCTCGTTCCCCATCAGGCCAATCAGCGCATCATCGACGGCACCAGCAAAAAGCTGGCCCTGCCTCCCGAACGCGTCGTCGTGACCATAAACAAGCACGCCAACACCTCGGCAGCCTCCATCCCGCTGGCCCTGTCGGTCGCCGTGCACGACGGACGGATCAAGCGCGGACAACTCATCATGATCAACGCCATGGGCGCCGGGTTCACCTGGGGCGCGGCTGTCGTCCGCTGGTAAAACAGCGTCGTTTTTTCCTTCGATTCTTTTTTGTGATTCGCGCGGCAAAAACTGCTTTGGCACGTTCGTCGCTCACACAGATCCGTGCTGTCTTATGTATTTTTTCCGCACTTTCTCCCCGCTATGGTTACCCAATATTAGTAATAACCTGCCATTTTATGGCAGCTTCGATGTGCGTAATAATATAAAGTTGCATTGTTTCGAATCAGCTCGACTTGCGCGCGATTTTTATTGCTTTCACCCCTGAGCGTGGATATACATTTCTGGAAGAAATAAAGTTTCTCGGGCGCATTAAATGCATGATCCAAAATCACTTTTTGACGAAGAAACAAGGCAAAAACAGCGCCTGCTGATTGAGTTTCTGGAATGCACTCAGGACAACTTCGAAGCCGTTCCTCACGCCCCCAAATCATCCTCCGGACGTCTTTGGACCTGCCCTTCGGCCAGCAACAACGACAACCGCCTCGAAATTGCCACTCTGTTCTGATCCTATCTAAAAAACCCAAAGTGATACGAGTTAACATGAAGTACATATCGTACCGGGAGTTGGTCAAACTCTTTGGCCGCAATCTGGCCGGGGAACTCTTAAGGGTTCTCGAAAGAGCGAGCCTTCATATCAACAACGTCATTCCCTTCAACCGGGATGAACGGATGAAGCGCGCTCTTGAATCCCTGAACGAAGAATCGATCGAAATCGCCGGGGATGACTCGCCCGTTCCGCCAAACCTGCGGCGCAAATCGGGCACCACAGACCGCTATTCCGACACCTCCGCTCCCTAAGCCGCGTTAGCGGTTTTCTTTTGTAAAAGGTGTGCTCTATACTGGTTTTCCGCTCCGTTCCGGGAAATCCGTTTATGCTCGCTTATTTTATCCGCCGCCTTCTCCTCATCATTCCGACGTTGTTCGGAATCATGGTGCTCAACTTCCTGATCGTTCAGGCCGCACCGGGCGGGCCTATAGAACAAATCGTGGCGAAGCTTCACGGCACGGACGTTGCCGCAACCGCGCGCATGGGCGGGTCGGGATCGGGCGATGTCGCGGCGCCGGGCGCGCAGTCGATGAAAGCGGCAGACGCCGCCGCCGTTTCGCGCTATCCCGGCGCGCAGGGCGTCGATCCCGAACTCATCAAGGAGCTCGAACATCAATTCGGCTTCGACAAACCGCTGCACGAACGGTTCTTCAAGATGATGGCAAGCTATGCGCGGTTCGATTTCGGAAAATCGTATTTTCGCGACGAAAGCGTGTTCAGCCTTGTGGTCAGCAAGATGCCCGTCTCGATTTCTCTCGGCCTCTGGACAACGCTGATCGTCTATCTGATCTCCATTCCGCTCGGCATCCGCAAAGCCGTGAAGGACGGAACGCCCTTCGATATCTGGAGCAGCGCCGCCATCATCGCCGGATACGCCATCCCGAGCTTTTTGTTCGCCGTTCTGCTGATCGTGGTGTTTGCGGGCGGGCGGTATCTCGATTGGTTCCCCCTGCGCGGCCTGACGTCGGACAACTGGGCGTCCATGGATTGGCCGCAGCGAATCGGCGATTATTTCTGGCACATCGCCCTGCCCGTTCTTGCGCTGACCATCGGCGGGTTTGCCAGCCTGACCATGTTGACGAAAAACTCCTTCATGGACGAAATCAACAAGCAATACGTCCTGACGGCCCGCGCCAAGGGCCTGAGCGAAAACCGCGTGCTCTATGGCCATGTGTTCCGCAACGCCATGCTGATCGTGATTGCGGGCTTTCCGAGCGCATTTGTCGCCATCCTGTTCACGGGCGCGCTGCTGATCGAAGTTATCTTCTCGCTCGACGGCATGGGCCTTCTGGGCTTCGAAGCCGCGATCAATCGCGATTATCCCGTTATGTTCGGAACGCTTTATTTCTTCACGCTCGTCGGGCTTGCCATGAACGTCGTCGGCGATCTGGCCTACGTTCTGACGGACCCGCGCATCGACTTCGAAACGCGGGAGGGCTAGATGGATCCGGCTTTCGAGACCGCCCTTCGAAAAGCCTGGAGCCGCAAAACGTGTTGGGGCGGATGCCGCGATCAATATCCCGCCGACGGCAGCAATCCTTCGTTTGGCAACTGCGTCGTTTCCGTTCTTGCGCTGTGGGCGGATCGAGACTTCCGCGGCAAAGTCACCCCCTGCCTGTGCCGCGAGCCGGAAACGAATGTGCCGATCTGGCATTTTCAGCTTGTTGACGGCAAGGAAATTTCCGATCCCACCGCAGGACAATTCAAGCCGGGCACAGAGATGACCAGCATCAGTCCCCGCGATCCGAGGTTCCCGGCCATGATGGCCCCCTTTTTCGATCCCCTCGTCGATGCCGATTTGCGCCGCAGCCTGTCGATCCTTCTCTCGCGCATGGAGACGCTGGGCGGGTATAAATCGAAATACGACGCCGACAAAATCGTCGACAGGATGCAAGAAAAAACTTCCGTTGCCTTAAGATTCCGACGTCCGCGCGCGCCTTCGTCCGCGTCGCCCAACCCATAGGATTTTTTGTGAGACCGCCCGTCCTCTATCCTCTGTTCGCAAGCCTGACGGCGCTAAAAGGCGTCGGTCCGAGGATGGGCGCTCTCTACAAAAAACTTTGCGGCGAGTTCGTTGTCGATTTGCTGTGGCATCTTCCGAATGGCATCGTCGACCGCACCTATATGCCCCAGTTACGCACAGCCGAACCGAACCGCACGGCAACCCTTCGGCTCAGAATCGTCGAACACGAGCCCCCTTCGCGGCGCGGGCTTCCCTATCGCATCGTCGCCGAGGACGAAACGGATCAGATTACCCTGACCTATTTCAACGCCAAGGGCGACTATCTGACACGGACCTATGCGCCCGGCAGCGAGATGCTGGTGAGCGGACAACTTGAACAGTATCGCTCGTCATGGACCATGACTCATCCCGACTATGCCGTTCCTGTCGACCGCGCGTCGGAGATTCCGAAATACGAGCCGGTGTATCCCCTGACGGCAGGCCTCAGCAACAGGATGCTTCAAAAAGCCGTGGCGCAAGCGTTGACGCGCGTTCCCGATCTCCCGGAATGGAACGACGCGGCGCTGATCGCGCGCGAAGGCTGGCCGGAATGGAAACCGGCCCTTCTGACGGCGCACGCGCCTCTTCCTCCGCTTACCGGGAAAGAAAGCCATTTGAGACGGCTCGCCTACGACGAGTTGCTGGCGGATCAGCTTGGGCTCGCCATCATTCGCGCCCATCACAAAGCCAGCAGCGGACGGTCGTTCAAAGGAACGAGCGCACTTACGCAGGCGCTTGAAAAAACCCTGCCGTTTACGCTGACAGGCGGGCAACGGCAGGCGATTGCGGAAATCTCGGCAGATATGGCCGCACCCAAAAGAATGCTTCGCCTGCTTCAGGGAGATGTTGGTTCTGGAAAAACCGTCGTTGCGCTCATGGCGATGCTGCAAGCGGCCGAAACCGGATCGCAAGCGGCGCTGATGGCCCCGACCGAAATCCTCGCCAAGCAGCATCACGCAACGCTCTCGAAGCTGCTGGCCCCGGCCGGGATCGAAATCGGGCTTGTGGTCGGAAAAGGACGCGGCGGCGACAGGACCAAAACGCTCGAAGCTCTTGCCGACGGATCGCTGAAGCTTGCGGTAGGAACGCATGCGCTGTTTCAGGACGACACGGCGTTCCAGGACCTCGGACTGGCGGTGATCGACGAACAACACCGCTTCGGCGTCAACCAGCGCCTGATGCTTTCGGACAAAGGCCGGGGCGTTGACATCCTGACCATGACGGCGACGCCCATTCCGCGCACGCTGTCCCTGACGGCCTACGGCGACATGGACGTGTCCCGGCTGATGGACAAACCGGCGGGACGGCAAAAAATCGAAACGAGCCTCATCGACATGGTTCGGCTCGACGAAGTGATCGCGGGGGTAAAACGGCAGGTCTCGAAAGGCGCGCAAGTCTACTGGGTTTGCCCGCTGATCGAAGAATCGGAAACGGTGGATCTGGCCGCCGCAACGGAGCGCGCCGAGCTTCTGAAACAGTTTCTGGGCCCCGGCAAAGCCGGGCTTGTGCACGGGCGCATGAAAGCCGATGAAAAAGACGAAACGATGCGCCGGTTTGCAGACGGAGAGTTGAAAGTCCTTATCGCAACCACGGTGATCGAAGTGGGCGTGGACGTGCCGAACGCAACGGTCATGGTTGTCGAGCATGCGGAAAGATTCGGCCTTGCGCAGTTGCATCAGCTCAGGGGGCGCGTGGGACGCGGCGCGGCCCGTTCGCATTGCCTCCTGATGTATCAGGCGCCGCTGGGAGAAACGGCCAAAGCGCGCCTGACGATGCTTCGGGAAACCGACGACGGTTTTGCGATCGCCGAGGAAGACTTGCGTCTGCGCGGCGCAGGCGAGCTTTTGGGAGTCAGGCAAAGCGGGCTAAGAGAGTTCCGGCTTGCCGATCTTGCGCGCGACAAAGACCTTCTGGACATCGCGCACGACGACGCCTGCGTGATTT
>JAQUUS010000252.1 GCA_028693775.1 Alphaproteobacteria bacterium
CACGATGGGCACGGCGGCGCACGCAAGCTTTGGCGCACGGTTGCCGTCGATCAGCGCCACGTCGACCGTCGTTTCGAGAAACCCAAGCGTTCTTTGCATCGCCAGCATCGTCGCTTGCAGGATGTTCAGTCGGTCGATTTCTTCCACGCTGGCTTCGGCGATCGCATACCGGCAATGCGCTTTCAGCGGTTCGAAGATCGCTTCGCGCGCGGCGCGCGACATTTTTTTGCTGTCCTTGATTTCCTCGAGGATTTCCTTCGGCATGTCGGGCGGAAGAATCGCCGCCGCCGCTACAACCGGACCGGCCAGCGGGCCTCGTCCGACTTCGTCGATGCCGCAAATCGTTTTTCCTTCAAGGCGTCCGTATTGAATTTCGTTGGTAAAATCGGGCATTTATTTCTGCGCTCGCCGGTGTCATTGTCTCTTCTTTCAATATATCAAACGCCCTCGATTCCCAAATGGCAAGCGCGGATATTTTTTTCTTCGATGCATGCGATTCATTTCAAGTCAAGCGAGAAATCGCAATAAAATCACCGTGAAGATTCCGTCGTTTTGTGGGAAACAGACCCCCTTGCTATTTGGAGAGTCACAGCATAGGATTGCCTGACAGCGAACGAAAAAGCCGCCAGAAATAGAGCGGCGTTCGCAAATAAAAAGCGGCGCTCCTTGCGAATAAAAATAACATTCAAGGCAAGCAGGCCCAATAAACAAGTAACGCAACCAGGAACGGTTTGGAAAAATGAGACAAGGTCCTAACGGTAGGCGTCCTCGCAGCCGCCATCATGGCGGAAACAACGGCGGCGGCAATTCCGGAGGCGGCTCGATGGGCAATCGCCCTCGTTCGGCCGCATCTCTGAGGCATCAGTCGTTCGACAGCAATTGCGGCGATTTGCGCGTGCGCGGAAATGCCTGGCAGGTTCACGAAAAATATCAGGCTTTGGCCCGCGACGCTTCGTCAAGCGGCGATCGCGTCCTTGCTGAAAACTATCTTCAGCATGCCGAGCATTATTATCGCATCATCGAGGCTATCGACGAAGCCGCAGCCGCCGAGCAGCGCATACATGGCGACACGACTTCTCCGTTCTCTCAGCAGCCTGACGTTCCCTCCGGATATTATACTCAGGCGGGTTCGATTCCGGCCGAGCAGCCCAAGGCTGTTTCTCAGCCCGGTTCGCCGCAGCCACAGCCTCAGGCTCAGCCAGAGGCCACGGTTCAGCAGCGTACTCCGCCCTCAACGGCTCAGCCTAGCCCGTTTTTCACTCAGGAAGAGATTGACGAACAAAACGCAGAAAAATCTCCTCTAGCTGCGGCCCGGTAAGATGCCTTGCGCAACGAAGACATCCGTGGCCCTGCCGTTTTTGAAAATGAACGGGTTGGGAAACGATTTTGTTGTGTTTGACAGGCGCGAAACCGGGTTTTCGCCTTCGGTCGGGTTTCTTCGCGCTATCGGCAACCGCAAGCGCGGAATCGGCTGCGATCAGATTATTGTCATGCTGAAGCCGCAGTCGCCGGACGCCGACGTCTATATGGACATCTACAATATGGACGGCAGCAAGGTTCAGGCTTGCGGCAATGCGACCCGGTGCGTCGCGTCTTTGATGTTCGCCGAACTGGGGCGCGATAACTGCGTCATTCAGACAGTCGCCGGGCTTTTGAAGTCATGGTTGGATCCGACCGGGCTTATTGCCGTCGATTTCGGCGAGCCGCGCCTCGACTGGAACGAGATTCCTCTCGCGCGCGAGGCCGGGACCCTCAAGGCTCCTGTTGCCAACGGTCCGCTGGACGGGCCTTGTTGCGTCAATATGGGAAATCCTCACGCCGTGTTCTTTGTTCCGGACGTTTCCGGCATTCCTCTTTCGGAGGTGGGGCCAAAGCTCGAGCACGATCCGATGTTTCCTGAGCGCTGCAATATCGAGATCGCCCAGATCCTCGCGCCCGACCGCATTCGTATGCGCGTTTGGGAACGCGGAACCGGCATTACCGACGCTTGCGGAACGGGGGCGTGCGCGACGCTCGTCGCTGCGGTTCGCCGCAATCTCAGCGCCCGGCGCGCGGCCATTGTGATGGACGGCGGCGAGCTCATTATCGAATGGCGCGACGACAATCATGTTATTTTGATAGGACCGGCCGATCTTAGCTTTAGGGGCGAGGTTGCCGAAGATTTCGGCAATGACTGCTGCGCCGCCTGATCCGCCCACAAAAATCGTCACTTTCGGGTGCCGTTTGAACATCGCCGAATCAGAGGCCATGCAGAGGCATGCCGAAGCGGCGGGGTTGACGGACGCCATCATTGTGAACACATGCGCCGTGACGGCCGAGGCCGAACGGCAGGCCGGGCAGGCCATTCGCCGCCTGAAGCGCGAAAATCCGGAGGCGAAGATTATCGTGACGGGCTGTTCGGCGCAGATCGATCCGAAAAAATACGAGGCCATGCCCGAGGTCGATCGCGTGATCGGCAACGAGGCCAAGCTCAGGCCGGAGAGCTTCGGGGCGCGCGGGAAGGCGGACGACACCGTGCCTGTTGTGTCCGCATCGGAGGGCAAGCTGCAACGCGCGTTCGTTCAGGTTCAGAACGGGTGCGACAATTCTTGCACTTTTTGCGTCATTCCTTTCGGGCGCGGCGCGTCGCGCTCGACGTCTTTTGAGCGCATCGCCGCGCAGGTTCGCGCTTATGTGGAGCAGGGGTTTAACGAAGTCGTTTTGACCGGCGTCGATATTGCTTCGTATGGCCGCGATTTGCCCGGAGAGCCTACGCTTGGCTTTATGGTTCGGTTCGTTCTGGAAAAGGTTCCTGCATTACGCCGCTTGCGCCTTTCTTCGCTCGATCCGGCGGCTATCGACGAGGATTTGTGGGAGGCGATTGCCGAACAGCCTCGTTTGATGCCTCATTTGCATCTGAGCCTGCAAGCGGGCGACGACATGATTTTGAAGCGCATGAAACGGCGCCATAACCGGGACGATGTTTTCCGGCTTGTGGAACGCGCACGGAAGGTCAGGCCCGATAAGGTTTTTGG
>JAQUUS010000253.1 GCA_028693775.1 Alphaproteobacteria bacterium
GAAGCGCAGAGGCTTCTGGCCTTCCTCGCCCTCGAAAGCGAAGTCCTCTGTTTCGGTGTGCCTGAAGGCCTTGCCGTGCTGTTTCCCGGCATGTTGATTTTTGGCCGAGGCCGGCATTCCGCCAAGGCTCGCGGCCAGACAGAACGACACGAGGAACAACCCGAATTTTTTCATGGAAAACCTCCACCCATAAGAAAGAAACGAAAGCAGCGTACCGCGAATCCGAAAAAGGGCCAAGCCTTTCTCGTTATTACTTAAGAAGCTCTTTCATTTCGTCGGAGCCGGGGATCCGACCCGAGCATTTGACTTTTCCGTCAACGACCAGCGCGGGCGTCGACATAACGCCGAAGGAGACAATCTCCTGCATATCGGTGACTTTTTCCATTTGGCAATCGAGGCCGAGCTCGCGAACGGCGGTTTCGGTGGCCTGAGCGAGGGCGTTGCATTTGGGGCAGCCCGTGCCGAGAATCTGGATTTTCATGTTATTTCCTTTCAGTTCAAGAACGCGTTGAATAAAAAGCCGACGGCCAGAATGCCGCCCGCAACCACTCCAAAGAAAACGAGCGTCAGCCGCAGCGTCAAAACCTTGCGAAGAATGATGGCCTCGGGCAGGGACAGCGCGGTAACCGACATCATAAAGGCGAGAACGGTGCCCAAAGCGGCCCCCTTGCCCAAAAGAGCCTCGACGACGGGAATAATGCCTGCCGCATTCGAATACATCGGAATCCCGAGCAGAACGACCGCCGGAACGGAAAACCACGAGCCGTTGCCCATGAGGTTCGCCAGAAGCTCGCGCGGCGCATATCCATGAATCAAAGCCCCCGCGCCGATACCCGCAATCATCCATGGCCAGACCTTGCCCACAATATCGCGCGCAGAATCCAGCCCCGCCCTGATGCGGTCGGCGGGGGAGGGCTTCAGCGTGGGAACCTCGCCGCCCGTCGTACGAAGATTGCGAACCCAATCCTCAAGCCAGCCCTCGAGATGCAAGCGTCCGATAACGATTCCGGCCAAAACGGCAAGGCTAAGCCCGAAGCCGAGATAGATCAGAGCGACGCGCCAGCCGACAAGTCCGAACAGAAGCCCCAAAGCGACCTCGTTGACCATGGGTGCGGAGATGAGGAACGAAAAAGTAACGCCCAAAGGAACGCCCGCCGAAACGAAGCCGATAAACAGAGGAACGGCCGAGCAAGTGCAAAAGGGAGTTACAATGCCGAGGCAAGCGGCGGCGACATTGCCGACGCCTTCTCTTCCGCCCGAAAGCAAAGCGCGCGTGCGTTCCGGGGAAAAGAAGGTCCGAACGGTCCCCATGAGGAAAGTGACAAGAAGCAGCAGCAATAAAACCTTGGGGGTGTCGTACAGGAAAAAAACGACAGCCTCATGAAGCCTGCTGCCCTGAGCGACGGGCAAAAAAGAAGCCATCCATTCGGAGAGGGGAACGAGTTGGCTATAAAGGAGAGCCCAAAGAACCAACCCGGCCACCGTGCCGGAAATCCAAAGCCGGTCGTTACGCATGATCTGTTTCCTGTTCTTGAAAATTGACGGCGGCCTCGATCAAGGCGGCCGACTGTCTGGAAAGGTCGGGATTGAGGCGATAGCGCACCCATTGAGCGTCGCGCCTGTCGATAGCCAGCCCGGCTTCTTTAAGAACGGCCATATGCCGCGACATGCGCGATTGAGTAACGCCGAGAGAGTCCATCAGCTCGCAAACGCAATGCTCCTGACCGTCCGAAAGGATGCGCATGGCGCCGAGGCGGGCCGGGGAAGCGAGAGCCGAAAGAATGGAGAGCGTTCGTTGCATGGGGTTGTTATATGCCACAATCCGCATATGCTGGCAATCGAATACAGTACGCCAACGAGTTGATTTCATAAATATTCAACAAAATCAACAACAAGGTTAATTAATAGAGTATGAAAGTAATCTGACCCGCCGATTTTCCTCTATACTGTGCCGATATTTTTCCAGAACGCCTTGTTTGAAAAGAGATTATTGAATGAAGACGGATGCATCGGCCATGACTTCCGCGCAGCGATTTAGCAAAGCGGCAAAGAATATATGTACGAAATCTCTTTCGGCAGAAGCCTGGGCCGATTGGAAATATTTTTCATACGAAGACGAAAACAAGGTCGCGCACACATTTCCCGCCGGAGCAGGCGTACGGGGCGAGGACGCGCTTGAGCGCATGGATTTCGTCGACGGGTATTTCGAAAGCCTCCTTCTGCCGAAAAATGTGATGCCGCAAGGCCGTCGCATGAAGCCGAGAATTCGTGCCGATCTGAACAAATACCGCCCGGTCCTGATCGACCTCGTCATGAAGCAAATGGCGGAGCAGGAGAATTTGCGCAAGGAGGGCAAGGCGGGAGAGTATGTCTACCGTCTTCCCGAAGATGCGAAGAAGATCGTCGAAGATCTGTATGCGTTCCACAAAGCCTATTTTCATGTGAAGGAAAAAGAGCCGGAGCAGGAAGAGAAGACGGAGCAGGAAGAGAAGACGGAGCAGGAAGAAGGGACGAAGCAGAAGAAAATCCAGAAAGCGACGTTATCCCGGTTTTCGACGTTGAACGATTTTCACAAGGAGATCGAACCGTATCTGCCCCAAAATCCTCTGCTGGAGAAAGAAAGATATGCGGCCTACGCAGCGCATTTGGAAACGGAAACTCCCGAAGAGCTCTTGGCCTTTCTGCCCGCAGGCTGGCGCGCGACGGAAACGGCGGTCGCGGCGCCCAACGGAGACTCATGGATGCGCGAAGGCGGAGCGAAGCTTGTCGCGGATCTCGAAAGCGGGACGCAAGTGATCCAGGTGCTGACCGAGAAAGCGAGCATAGCCTACGGTTCGCCCCGGTGGTGCACGGCGTACCGCAACGGGCAGACGCATTTTTCGTCCTACAAGAACAATCTTCTGGTTCTGCTCGATCCCGACGGCAGCCGGTGGCAGCTGCATTTCAAAACGGATCAGTTTATGGACGCGACGGACAGGCCGTGCGATCTCCATAAGCTTGTCGAAGAGC
>JAQUUS010000254.1 GCA_028693775.1 Alphaproteobacteria bacterium
GAAGCGGCGAAAACGATCCCTTGATAAGAGCAGCAGGAGGGGATCCGAGAAGGAAAAAAGACTCAAGCAGGTGATAGTCCACTTCCGAATCCCCCAAAAAGCCGTCACAAAGCCCGCAAAAACGTATAACGACACGCAGATTCGGTCAACACTGCCGCTTCATGCAAGAGGCGCATACATGAGTATTTGCCCTGTCAGCGATGCGAGCGTCGGGAAACGGATTATCCCAAACGTTCGTTAGCCTTTTCCCAATTCAAAAGCAGGTCGATCACGGCGGCGGCGTAATCGGCCCTGCGATTCTGATAATCGAGATAATAGGCATGTTCCCAAACGTCGATGGTCAAGAGTGGCGTCGCCGATCCCGAAGCCGGCGTTTCGGCATTGGGAGTCTTTCGGATCGAAAGCTTCCCGTCTTCAAGAACGAGCCAAGCCCACCCGCTGCCGAATTGGGTCAGGGCGGCGTTGGCGAAGTCGATCTTGAATTTTTCATAACCGCCAAGGTCTTTGTCGATCATCGCCGCGATTTTCCCGGTCGGCATGCCCCCGGATTTAGGCGCAAGGCTTTCCCAATAAAAAGCGTGATTCCACGCCTGCGCAGCATTGTTGAAAATAGGGAGCTTATCGGGAACGCCCGTCGTTTTCTTCACGACGTCAATTAAAGGCAGCTCGGCGAGCTCCGTTCCCGCCGTCAGCTTGTTGAGCGTGTCGACATAGGCTTTGTGATGCTTGCCATAGTGAAAGCTAAGAGTGTTTGCGGAAATTACGGGAGCCAAAGCGTCGTCGGCCCAAGGCAAAACGGGAAGAACGAAAGGCATGAACATCCTCCGTGGTGAAAGTGGAAAGGAAGATTAAGAGAAAAAACTTAGAAAAGATTGAAAGAGTCGATACGATTATATGTTATCCTTGCCTCCCAATCAAACGTTCGAAGGAATGAGGCTAACATTCCTGAAGAGATGCACCGGAAAAACGCGTTTTAAGCAAGAAAGGTTATCCTGAATCAATGTCCGCGTTTATTTCGATCTTTATTATCCTGCTGTTTTTGCCAGTTGCGTTTCCGGCGCTGGATTTGAGCCTGTCGGGGTTCTTCTACGAATCCGGCAAAGGGTTTCCTTTGGCGGGCAATGATCTATTCAAAGGTTTGCATTTATTGGCTTCCGACGGCGCCCGCGTCCTAGGGGCGCTTTTGGCCATATTTTTCCTTATTGCCGTAGCGGCAAAAGCCGCGAAAATTAAAGCGCCGCGAAAATTTCGCGTTTTTCTTTCGGTAAAGTCACAGGCCTTTTTACTCCTCGCCCTCATACTTGGCCCCGGCCTGATTGCAAATGCCGGGTTCAAGGATCATTGGGGAAGGGCGCGCCCACGGGAAATCGTGGAATTCGGAGGAAAAGACACCTTCACTGCGGCTCTGTCTCCCCGGTTTGAAAAAGCCCGTTCGAACGGCTCGTTCGTCTGCGGCGACGGCGCGTTCGGATTTTTTCTTCCATCCTTTGCTTACGTCGTCCCCCGTCGGCGCAAGCGCTTTGTTTTTTGGGCGGGCATGGCCGGAGGCGTTGTCTTCAGCTTCATCCGCCTTGCCGCGGGCGCGCATTTCTTCAGCGACATCGTCTATGCGGCTGCAACGATGCTGGGCTCCGGAGCTGGGCTTTATGCCGTGCTGTTCGGCATGCGAAAAACGCGCGAAAACTGGACGGCGTTCTTAAAAACGTCATTCCATGCGGCAAAGGGCCTTGATGCGCGCAAGGGTGTCGGCGTCCGCATGTCCCGATAGATCCGAAGGCCGATACCGACGCTGAAAGGCTATAATGGCCGCATGAAGATCCTCGACATCGTATCCAATGAAGGTCAATGCCTCGGCAATGGAAGCTTCGCGCGCCGCCTCGAAATCCGCATCCAAAGGAACCGGCCAAAAACCGAGACCGTCGCGCGCCAATTCCTCCCAAGGGAACAGCTCCCCCGGATCCTTCTTGCGCCGGGGCGCGATATCGCTATGGGCCAGAAGGGCCTGCCGCGCCGAAAATCCGTGCCGCGCGACAATATCCAAAACCAGTTTTTTCAATGAGTCGATTTGCGGCTTTGGAAAGGGACGATAGCCGTTCGAATGGCCGGGATTGGCAAGCTCAATGCCGATCGATGCGCTGTTCATATCGCGGATGCCACGCCAGAAGCTTTTTCCCGCATGCCACGCGCGCCTGCTTTCGTCGACAAACTGCATGACAGAGCCGCCCTCGTCGATAAGGTAATGGGCGCTGACCTCGGCTGCAGGATCGCAAAAGCGATCTACGGCGCTTTGAACGTCAAGCATGTCCGTGTAATGCAAAACGATATAGGCAAGCGGAACTCCCGGCGCGCGCGCATTGTGATTGGGAGAGGTGCAGCCGATCATGGTATTCCTTTCAGGGCGCGAATTTCGGTATAGGCGGCATTGATGCGCTTGATTTTCTCTGTGGCGCTATCGACGAATTCCGGCGGCATGCCGCGTGCCATAAGCACATCCGGATGATGTTCGCGAAGAAGCTGCCGGTAAGCGGCCTTGATGGCGTCCGCCGAGGCAGTCTCACTGACGCCAAGGATTTCGAAAGCCTCCGTCGCGTTCAAAGCGTCGTCCTCGGCCTCTGAATGGCCAATTCCGGATTGCGCTGCGATGCGCGTAAAATCTTCTTCGGAAAAACCGAAGATTTCCGCCACCTGCCAAAGATAATCGTTTTCTTCTTCGCTGATGTCGGCGTCGGAAGAAGCAATGATGAAAAGGCTGCTCAAAACGCCCTCAAGAACCGCGGATCCTTTGCCAAACAGGTGAACAAGCCGAACGGCAAAAGGTTCGAACCCGTCCGGTGTCAATCGCGCGCGGTTGAAAATACGGCTGACAATCCGCTCCTGCGAGGGAGAAATCTGGAAAACTTTTCGAAAGGCGTCGATCTCCCTCGAAGAAAGGCGTCCGGCCGCGCGGGCCATCTTGGCGCTCAAGACGATAATGCCTGTGGCGAAGGCC
>JAQUUS010000255.1 GCA_028693775.1 Alphaproteobacteria bacterium
CTTGCGGAACCCATTATGCCCAAGGATAGCCGCGCCAAGGCTATCGACAAGGCGGTCGCGTGGGTCAAGGAGCGCCTGAACGGCGAGGACGGCCTCGGCGGCATTTATCCCGCCATGGCCAATGCCGTGATGATGTTCGACTGCCTCGGCTATTTGCCCAGCGATCCCGATTACGCCATCGCGCGCAAGTCCGTCGACAAGCTCGTTGTCGATACGCCCGAGCGCACATATTGCCAGCCGTGCCTCTCGCCCGTCTGGGATACCGCTCTTTCCATCCATGCCATGATGGAGGCTGGCGGTTCGCGCAAGTCGATCGAGAAAGCTTGCGACTGGCTTGTGCAAAAACAGGTCGTCGATGTGTTCGGAGACTGGGCCGTCCGTTGCCCGAACGTTCAGCCGGGCGGATGGGCTTTTCAGTACAACAACGCCTATTATCCCGATCTCGACGATACGGCGGTCATCATTATGGCTCTCGACCGCTTCGACCGGGTCAAATACCGCACCGTGATCGAGCGCGGCGTTCAGTGGGTTTTCGGCTTGCAGTCGAAGAATGGCGGCTGGGGCGCTTTTGACGCTGACAATACCTACTATTATCTCAACTGCATTCCTTTCGCCGATCACGGCGCGCTGCTCGATCCGCCCAGCGCCGATGTGACGGCCCGTTGCATCAGCATGCTTTCGCAGCTGGGATACAGCAAGACCAATGCCCAGATCAGGGCCGCCATCAATTATCTCCGGGCCGAGCAGGAGAAAGAAGGTTGCTGGTTCGGCCGCTGGGGCACAAACTACATCTACGGCACATGGTCCGTTTTGTGCGCGTTGAACGCGGCAGGCGTCGATCCGAAGGATCAGATGGTCGTTCGCGCCGTGAGCTGGCTCAAGCAGAAGCAGCGGTCTGACGGCGGCTGGGGCGAAGACGGCTCCAGCTACTGGAAGAGCCAGCCCAAGGGCTCTTGTGCCGTTAGCACGCCTGCGCAGACCTCATGGGCGCTTTTGGGGCTTATGGCTGCGGGCGAAGCCGATAGCGAGGCCGTCAAGCGCGGCATCGCCTGGCTGTCCGTGCAGCAGAAACCCGACGGCACATGGGATGAGGATTATTATACGGCGGTCGGATTCCCTCGCGTTTTCTATCTGCGCTATCACGGATACAAGGCGTTTTTTCCGCAGTGGGCCATGGCGCGCTATCAAAACATCCAGTCCGGAAACGCGGCTCCTGCGCTTTACGGGATGTAACGATGCTCGGCATCCTTTGCGGGCTTGGATCGGAAAAGAAAATCGCAAGCAAGGTTGAAGGCGCGGTCGTTCTGTGTTCGGGCGCGCGGCCGGAAAAGGCGCGCGAGCTGGCGCGCAGCCTGATTGCCATGGGCGCGACAAAACTCATGAGTTTCGGTACGGCGGGGGCTTTGGATCCTTCTGCCGGGCTGGGCGACGTTTTTGTCGGGACGCATGCCGTTTCGAGCGGCGGCCGATGGACGTGCGACGAGGTTTGGGGGGCAGAGCTTGCGGCCCGGATTCCCTTGGCCCGGCGCGGAGGCGTTTACGGTTCCGAGCGCCTCGTTCCGACGGCCCAGGACAAGGACAGGCTTTTCAGGGAAACGGGCTGCGCAATCGCGGATATGGAGAGCCAGTGTCTGGCCGAAGCTGCGGGGGCGGCGGGGATTCCTTTTTCGGTCGTTCGCGCTGTTTGCGACAATTCATCCATGAACGTTCCGCCCTTCGTTATGGCGGCGGTTCGGGAAGACGGGAGTGTGAGCGCGCTCGGGGCGCTCGGGCATTTGATCCTGCATCCCCGCCAGACGCCGGACCTGTTCGCTGTGATGAACGGAACGAACAGGGCCTTGCGTTCTTTGGCCGGGATTGCGGGCGTTTTGAAGTCCTGAGAAGCGCCTTACTTGGGCTGGGTGCTTTCGTCGGTGCAGGTCATCTTGAGTTTCTGCCTCACGGCGCACACATGCATGCCTTTGGGCGCTTTCCATTTCGAGCCGTCATGGAACTCGACGATGACCCTTCTGTGCAGAAAGCGATCGAGATCGCACTTCTCGACCTCGTCCGGATTTACAAAGGTATTTCCAACTGCGACAAGTTCGTTGCCTGCGGCTTTGCATGCCGCGATGAGGTTGAACCGTCTTTGTTCGTCCGCAATCAAAACGTTCATCTTGTCTTTGACGGCGCTGATCGACACGGTCGCCACGGTCTTGTCAAAGGGGAAGGTCTGGGCATAGTCGTCGCGCGTTCCTTCGTGTTTGTAGGTCTTCTGTTTTTCGATCAACTGGATTTTGCGCAGATCGACGGGCGGGGTTTGGTCGAACGTTGGCGCAACGAACGAGCCTTGCGGAACGGCATAGCGCCTGTTTTGGGAAACCACGTCGAGAACCATGCAATTGTCGGGAACGTTTTCAGTCATAGAATATCCTCCTTGGATATAAGTTATTGAAAGTATGCGGGGGGCAAAATAGGAGAAAACGCCGGGAATAATAAGCAGGAATTTAGGTTTGGGCCTAAAAAACCATTTAAAAAACACAATGTGACGCCGTGTCAAAAAAAACGCTGCGTTTTTTGGCGCAGCGTTTTTTTCCGATTTTCGGTTTCCGTAGGCTCAGTCGAGCTTGGGCGCCGGGGTTGCGGTTTTCGCCGGGCATATGGCGCAAAGCAAGTCCCGAAGCTCGCACATGGGCGTCTTGTTCGGAACCGTCCATTTTGAGTTGTCCTTGAACTGGACGACGATTTTCCTGCGCAACAAGCCTTTGCGCTTGCAGGATTTCACGTTCCTGGGGCTGATCATCACGGGGCCGACCTTGACGAGTTCGTTGCCGGCGTCCTTGCAGGCTTTGATCAGGTCGAACTGGGTGTTCTCATCCGCGATCTTGGCGTTGAGCTTTCTTTTGCTTTCGCAGACGCTGATCGGCGCGACTGTGATGTTGAACGAGGAGATCTGTGTGACGCCGTTGTTCGCGGCCGGGTGCTCGTAC
>JAQUUS010000256.1 GCA_028693775.1 Alphaproteobacteria bacterium
TGAGATTTTTCAAGTCCTCCGGTGTCTTCTGGCGCGAGGCGCGAATGGCGGCAGCAACGATGGCGGGGGTCTTGGCGACAAGGTTAGTGGTGATATTGTCGCGGCCTTCCTCGGTGTTTCTGGTGCCAAAGTCGCGATAGAACGCGCCCATCGAAGAAAGCATGATATTGATCAGCAACATCGGAGGCGTACCCGGCGGATAGCTCTTCAAAATGTTGAGCATATCGGGATCGACCTTCATGTTTTCGAGAACGCGCTTTTTGTAGACGGCGTATTCTTCCTCATCCGGAAGTTCGCCATCGCGCAAGAGATAGGCGGTTTCGAGATAGGTGCTCGATTTGGCAAGTTGTTCGATCGGATAGCCGCGATAAAGGAGAATCTTGTTCTCGCCGTCGATATAGGTGATGGCGGATTCGATAAAGGCTGTGTTCTCGAGCTTTTTGTCGAAAAAGATAAGATCCTTGGTGTGAAGGCTGTCGAGCTGAAGGATCTTGGCGTCGCCCATGCCGTCCGGAACGACATCGATAGGATAACTCTTTGTCTGAGAATGATCTTTAACGACAAGCTCCGCACTCAAGGCGTCATCCGAAGCGTCTTGTTTCTTTTCCGTCAGCGAGGCGGCAGCGGATTTAAGTTTTTCCGCCCATGCCGAAGCATGCGTAAAAGGCCACTTTGTCGCAATGTCATTTCTTTCAAAAGGCAAATGTAGAGTCATGGCTGGGCTCCCTTCTTGTTTTTCGTATCAATTTTTCGCGAGCCATAACGGGCGTCACGAAACCAAACATAAACAAAGCGAAACAAAATTCCTAGGGTAATAAAATTACGCCCCAGATGAACAAAAACAGCAAATTCGGCGCAGAACAGCGCAATATTCAAGCAAAAAACGGTCCGAGCGTTAGGCGGTCATCGCCATGGAAACCGGGCGTTGATAGAGCGCGAGGTCAAGGTAATCCTCGACAGACGTCGTCAGTTCTTCAATGTGCTCCGTGAAGAAATGGGTCGCGCCCTGAATGATCCGATAGTCTATTTTCACGCCGCGCTGGCTGGAGAGTTTCGTGACCAGCTTGGCGACGGAAGGTTCCGGAACGATTTCGTCGGCGTTTCCATGAATGATCTGTCCCGAAGCGGGGCAGGGAGCGAGGAAATTGAAATCGAGCATGTTGGCGGGAGGCGCGACGGAAATGAAGGATTCGATTTCCGGCCTGCGCATCAAAAGCTGCATGCCGATCCATGCGCCGAAGGAGAAACCTGCGACCCAAACGCTGCGCGCGTTGGGATTGATGGTCTGAAGCCAATCGAGAGCGCTTGCGGCATCGCTGAGTTCGCCTTCGCCGCGGTCGTAAGCTCCCTGGCTTTTGCCGACTCCCCGGAAGTTGAAACGCATGGTCGAGAAGTCGCGTTCCGCAAAGGCGTTGTAGAGGCCATAGACGACCTTGTTGTTCATGGTCCCACCGTGTTGCGGGTGGGGATGAAGAATCAAAGCGATGGGCGCGGTCGGCGATTTGCCGGGGGTATAACGGCCTTCCAAACGTCCGGCAGGACCGGCAAAGAGGACTTCAGGCATATGGCTTCACCTAAGTTGCTGCAACAGGTCGAAAAATCTGATATACTCGCGAATCTTGTAAGACATGCGAGGAGCTGAACGCCGTATTCTAGCACAATCCCAAAGGTTAATTTCAAGTAACTAATATAACGCCTTGGGAAAACAGCGTAATACGGGGGGACTATAGATGACTTTTTCAAGAAAAACAACAAATTATGTCCCATCGTCGATGGGGCTGTGCGAAAGAGGGTAACGGAACGGGATGTCAGACAGCAAGAAATCTTCGGTAGAAGGTAAGGTGTCTGCGTATCGCCCGGGCTCAGGCGCACTGCAACGCAAGCCAGCAAGATTCGTCTGAAACGGGGAAGATTTCATGTCCAATGTGATTGGTATGAGTGAGTATGTCGGTTCATCCGTGGCAAATTCATACTGTTGGCTATGCCAGAAGCCTGTATCCGCCCGGGCGTTATTTTGCCCGATCTGCGGAACGATACAGCCGGTCCGGGAGATTGACCATTATGCGCGATTGGGAATGGAGAAGCGTCTGGACATTGCCGTCGATCTGCTGGAGCGTCAATACACGACCATGAGCTGCATGCTTGCGCCCGAGCGTTTCCTGATTCGAGGCCTAGGGGAGCGTGGGCACGCGGCGCGGCAGCTCGAAGCGCTGATCGTCGCCTATGAAACCTTGCGTGAGCCGTTAAAGCGAGGTCGGTACTGGCTTCGCCTGAACGAAAAAGAAAGCAAGGAAGACGCGGCCTCCAATCCGCTGGTGATCGAGCTGAGGCAGGAGTTAACCAACGCGGCCGATCCGAGCCATTGCGACCGTTTGGCGCAAAAGGCGGGGCAGGCGCTGGAGCATGGCGTAAAAGTCCTGATGCATGCGTTGCGCGGAGAGAACTGGGAGGAGGCCAACATGACCCTCAGCCAGCTTGACGGCGTCGAAATCATCCTTAACGAAGTCCGCGAACGCCGCACGGGCCTCGCGAGCCAGATTCGCGAATAACCCTCGTCAGGCGGAGAGCCAATCCCCGAAATCCTTTTTTGCGCGCTGGGTATAGAGGAGCTTCCTCTCGCGTCCGCCCTTGCCTTGAAGAATGGGAGGGAACAGCCCGAAATTGACATTCATCGGCTGAAACGTCTCTGCATTTGCTTCGCCGGTCACATGCGCAACGAGCGCGCCCATGGACGTGGTCCTCGGCGGCGGCTCGCGCAAAGAGCCCTTGCGTTCGGCCGCAACGAAGAGCCCGGCCAGCAATCCCGTGGCGGCGGATTCCACATAGCCCTCGACGCCCGTAATCTGCCCGGCGAAGCGGATATGCGGCCTCGATTTGAGGCGCAGTTGCCGGTCGAGCAGCACAGGGCTGTTGATGAACGTATTCCTGTGCAAGCCGCCGAGGCGCGCGAACTCGGCG
>JAQUUS010000257.1 GCA_028693775.1 Alphaproteobacteria bacterium
ACGACGCCCTGATCTGCACCGACATCGGGGTCGAAAACGGCGTCATAACGGGCGACATGATCCACGGCAACTGCGTGCGGCTCAAAAAGGCTGAGCGCGTCGAAGCATGGCTGGCCGAGCACGGCCCCTTCGACGAAAGCTTCGGATATGGCAATTACCCGCACGACGTGCCGATGCTAAATCTGGTCAAGCACCGGATTATCGTGTCGTAACGCGGCGTTCTTTTTTCTTTGGCTTGTGCGTATCGACGGAAATGAGCCGCACGCCGGATTCCTCAAGCTTGATGCGACCGATTTCGATGCTGTCCTTCCACTTGGATTTAAGCTTTGCATACCGGCGCATCGAATCCACAGGAACGTAAACCTCGGCGATTTTCAGCTCGCCGATCATCCCCGCGCAAACGGCGCAAGGCTCCAGCGTAATGTAAAGCCGCGCGCCCTCGAGCTTCTTCCCCTTGCGCATGGCCTGCATAAGCGCAAGCTGCTCGGCGCAATTGATCCACAACGACTTGGTGCCGTTTTTGTAGCGTTCCGGACGCCTGCGATCCACGCCGTCGGCAAACCGGTTGGCGGCAGCGGCGATTTCGCGGCCCTTGGCATCGACGAGAATTGCGCCGACCTGAATCGAAGGATGGGGGCTACCGCCCTTGCTGACGGATTCATGAGCGATCTGCTCGGCCCGTTCGAGCCAGCGTCGGTGCTCGGCCCATGAGTCCGGAACGCGTGCGCAATAAACGGACGAAGGCTTTTTTCTGGCCATTTTTCCAAACCCCTGCAATTGAGGGCCTATTTTCAGGCCTGTTTCTTTATTATTCCGTTAAAATCAAGCCCGTGCTAGAACCGAAGCATGAACAAAACCACCGCAAAAATGAAACCCATGGACGATTCCAGCATCCTGCAAGCCTCAGCCGAGGTTTTGACCGAAGAAGGCGAAGCGCTGAAAGAACTCGGCCGCTCGCTCAATGGCCATTTTGTAAAAGCCGTCGAAACGATGATGGCCTGCAAAGGCCGCGTAATCGTCACGGGCATGGGCAAAAGCGGACACGTCGGCCGCAAGATCGCGGCAACGCTGGCCTCGACGGGCACGCCCTCCTACTTCGTGCACCCAAGCGAAGCGAGCCACGGCGATCTGGGCATGATCGTCAACGAAGACGTGGTCCTCGCCCTGTCGAATTCGGGCGAAGTCTCCGAAATGGTCGACCTCATCCAATACACGCGTCGTTTCTCGATCCCGCTCATCGCGATGACGAGCTGCGCCGACAGCACGCTGGCGTCCGCCGCCGACGTTTCCCTGATTTTGCCGCGCATGCGCGAAGTGTGCCCCATGGGGCTCGCGCCGACGACCTCCACAACCATGATGATGGCGCTGGGCGATGCGCTTGCAGTGTCCATCATGTCGCTGAGGGGATTCACGGCGGAAGATTTCCATAACTTCCACCCCGGCGGAAAGCTGGGCAAAAAGCTCATGCGCGTGCGCGACCTTATGCACAAAGGCGACGAAGTTCCCCTCGTCAGCGAAGAGGAAGCCATGTCGCAGGTCCTGCTTGTGATGACTCAAAAAAGCCTTGGCTGCGCAGGCATCGTCGACGCGTCGGGCAACCTTGTGGGCATCATCACCGACGGCGATTTGCGGCGTCACATGAACAAGGACCTGACCTCGCACAAAGCCTGCGAGATCATGACCAAATCGCCGATGACCGTGGGACCGAACGCGCTCGCCGCCGAAGTCATCAAGCTGATCAACGACAACAAGCGCACGCAAGTGTTCATCGTCGAAAACGGCAAGCCCATCGGAATCCTGCATATTCACGATCTGCTGCGCGCGGGAATCGCCTGAATTCGCGACTTGTTTCCCTCTGGACAACTTTTGGCGTTTCGCCCACATTGTTTTCTCGTTGATTCGGCTTGATCCTTTTACCGAAGGAGAAATCAGGGCCCGTGTTGCCGCCGCTCGAAAGTTGTCCCGCCCTCGTCCTCAACGCAGATTACCGTCCCCTCAGTTATCTGCCGCTCTCGCTGTGGTCGTGGCAAGACACCGTCAAAGCGGTTTTCCTGAAGCGCGTAGACATCCTTTCCGAATACGACCGTTTCGTAAACTCCCCGTCGCTGCACATGAAATTGCCGAGCGTGATCGCGCTACGCGAATACGTCTCGCCGTCGAGATACCCGGCATTCACGAGATTCAACGTCTTCCTGCGCGACCGGTTCAGTTGCCAATATTGCCTGAAGCGCCGCCCAACCCCCGAGTTGACATTCGATCACGTTATCCCGAGAAGCAAAGGCGGCCGCACGACATGGGAAAACGTCGTGACGTCGTGCACCGGCTGCAACACGCACAAAGGCAACCGGCTGCCTGACCAGTGCGGCATGCGCCTCCGCCGGACGCCGTGGCGGCCCCGAACGGTTGAACTTCAGGAAAACGGGCGGGCCTTTCCGCCGAACTACCTGCACGATAGCTGGCGCGACTTTCTCTACTGGGACGCCGAGCTGGAGCAAGGCTAGGAAGATTCTCCCACGCAGCGCCCATCTTATCGTTGAAAAACAACAAAAATTTTATGGCACGGCCTTTGCTTGGATAGCCACAAAGGAGAGTCCATGATTGAAATCGGCGCCGTAGCATCTGAAAGCACCAACCTGACCCTGAGAAGCATCGACGCCCTCGCGGCGGCGGATCGCAGCTACGCCGGAATAGCCCAAAAGGAGGCCGCCGAAACAGAGTCGGCCAGCATGGGCTTCGACGACTTTCTCGACATGATCAACCCGCTCGAACACATCCCCGTTCTGAGCTCGCTCTACCGGGCCGTCACAGGCGAAACGATCAACCCTGTCGCCCGCATAGCCGGGGACGCGCTCTACAGCGCAGCGCTGGGCCCCGTCTCGGCAGGCTTGGCGGCAATCGGCGCCATAGGCGACGAAATCGTCACAGCCAGCAACGGAGGAGAAT
>JAQUUS010000258.1 GCA_028693775.1 Alphaproteobacteria bacterium
CAAGCCGAGTACCTCGGCATTCCGCAGGAAGGGCCTTTTAAACCAGAGCGTTACAGATATTGATTTTCTGACCGCGAAAACGCTTTGATTTCAGTCCGTTCGGGCACGAAGTCGTTTGCCCGCTTTAAGTTTTCGCGCAAAAACATTTCGACCTCGAAACGCCTTTTTCGTCCGCGCGGCTTGACTGTCCACCGCGTTTGTGCGGGACTATATCGCTTTTATTGAAGAAATGGCTAGAGCGGGAATTACGCAGCGTCCATCTTATAGAGCTTCGTCGATTTCATCGCGAAAGCTGTTTCTTTATCGGCCAAATTGCCTTATCCAAGAACAAATCAGTCCGTTGAGATTCCATGGCACCGTCTTCTGTCAATTATGCGCCCTTTGCCGCCGTCACGGCGACCCTGCTCGCCCTCGTGCTCGTCATCGGCCTCAACACAGGCCTCCCGGCGGCAACCCTGATCAGCCTTCTTCTTGGAATCATTACGGCCGGCCTTGCCTGGCTGACGGTCGTTCTCGGCACACAGCTGCACCGCAAGGATGCGCAAAGCCGCAATCTTCGCCAGATCGCCGAACGCATGCAGGCCATGATCTCCTCGGTTCCGGAAGGCTATTGCATTTTCACGACGCAAGGCATCCTGCGTGAGGCCACCCGGCTCGCGCCGCTTTTGGCCGTCGACAAAGTCAACCACTTCGAGGACCTTGTCGCCGCCATCAAAGACCCCGAAGAATTCGTCGCCGCCTTCCGCAAAATGCAGATGACCGGCGAAGGCTTTTCGCTCACCGTCACCGTGGCGAAAGAAAACAAGGCCATTCAGGTCGTTGGCGCGCGCATGCATTTTGGACGCGACGCCCTGCTTCTCCTCGACATTCTCTGGTTCAGCGACAACCCCGTCACGACGACGATCCTCGCCCAGAAAAACGCCGAGCTCATGAAAATCAACGCCAAGCTCGAAAACGTCCGGGCCGTCTACGACCGGATGCCCATTCCCATCTGGCGGCGCGACGGCGGTATCGACATCGCGCGCTGTAACAAGTCCTATGCCAAGGCGCTCGACACGACGATGGAAGCGGTCATCAAAGACCAGATCGAAATGGTTTCAGAAACCGCGCGCGGCGGCAGCGGGCGAGCCCTGGCCGTCAAGGCGCTGGAGTCCGGCGCCGCGCAAACCGAGCGTCGTCATGTAATCATCGCCGGTAAACGGTAGCTGATGGAAATCACCGAAACGCCCTACGAAGCCAACGGGATGAAAGGCGTTTTTGGTTTCGCTATCAACGTCACGGCGGAAGAAGACAAGGAAGCCGAGGTCGAACGCCACTCGGCCTCGCAACGCGAAGTTCTCGAGCATCTAAGCAGCGCCATTGCGATCTACGGCCCCGACACACGGCTGGAATTCTACAACCGCGCCTATCAGCGGCTTTGGCACGCCGACGAAGCGTTTCTGGATGGAAGGCCGACGTTCAGCGAGGTTCTGGAAGATCACCGCACGCGCCGCATCGCGCCCGAACAGGTCGACTTCCAGCGCTACAAAAAGGACAGGCTTGCCCTGTTTACCTCGCTTCTGGAGCCGCAGGAAAACCTCACATACCTGCCGGACGGAACCACATTGCGCGTCCTCGTATCGCCGCATCCGCTCGGAGGGCTTATTTTCGTTCATGAGGACGTAACCGACAAGCTGGCGCTCGAGTCGTCGTACAACACGCTGATCGCCGTTCAGAGAGAAACGCTCGACAATCTCGCCGAAGGCATTGCCGTGTTCGGCCCAGACGGAAAAGTCGGCTTGTTCAATCCGTCGTTTGCCGAAATGTGGTCGCTCAACACCGATTACCTCAAGACCAATCCTCACGTCTCGGACATTCTCGAAAAAGCAAAATCCCTTCTGACCTACGAAGGCGAATGGGACAGCTACAAAAAGAGCGCCGTCTCCTACACGCTCGACCGCAATCCCCGCAAGGGCCGCATGAACCTGACGAACGACACCGTTCTCGAATATGTGGCCGTTCCGCTACCGGACGGAGCCGTGCTCAACAGCTATCTCAACGTGACGGATTCCATCAAGGCCGAGCGCGCGCTCCGCGCCAGCAACATGGCTCTGGCCGCCGCAGACCGGCTCAAATCGGAATTCGTCGCCAACGTGTCGTACCAATTGCGCACGCCGCTCAATACCATCATGGGCTTTTCGGAAATCCTCACCAACCAGTATTTCGGCACGCTCAACGAACGCCAGATGGAATATACGCGCACCATCATGGACGCGAGCAAAAAGCTCCTTCTGCTCATCAACGACGTGCTCGATCTTGCCACAATCGAAGCGGGACGCATGGCGCTCGACCACGAAACGATCGGGGTCGCCGCCCTTCTCACTGCCGCCAAGCAGATGACATCGGAATGGGCGCGCCAGCAATCCTTGGAGATCGCCATCGACTGCCCCTCCGATATCGGATCGTTCGAAGTCGACGTGCACCGCATGAAGCAGGTTTTGTTCAACCTTATCAGCAACGCGGTCAAATACACCCCCGCCGGAGGCCGCATCACGCTCGAAGCCCGCGCAGCAGAGAGCTGGGTCGCCCTTACCGTGGCCGATACGGGCATTGGCATTCCGAGCACCGATCTCGACCGCGTTTTCGGAAAATTCGAGCGCACCAATACGCAATCCCGGCAATCGGGCGTCGGCCTCGGCCTCAGCCTCGTGAAAAGCTTTGTCGAACTGCACGGCGGACGCATCGAAATCGCCAGCACGCCCAAGCAAGGAACGCGCGTGACCTGCTTTATTCCCGTTCGCGCCGCCATGGGATCGGCAAATGCAGCCCAATGACATTCCCCTGCCCGACCTTGACGCAACCCAAAAACTTGCCAAGGCTTTTGCGCCGATTTTGGCGAACGGCGATGTGATCGCCCTGCGCGGCGACCTGGGCGCTGGAAAAACCGAGTTCGCCCGGGC
>JAQUUS010000010.1 GCA_028693775.1 Alphaproteobacteria bacterium
AAACGGGGCCTGTGCCGTCGCGTTTCGGCATAATTCCGAATGCTTGCAACAAAGCGGCAATTTGCTGAAATGTCTTTTGGCGTTCACGCCTCGCATCGGCATTGTCAACAGGGGCTTTGAGAATAACGGGCCTCATAATGTCTTTATATTCGCTGTTGTTTCCCCAAAGGCCTGCCGGAGGCGTGTACCAAAGGCGCTCGTTGGAATTCCGAAGAAAAGATTTCGTAAAGGCATCCCAATCGACAACGGCATAGCTGCATTCCTTTCCGCAAAAAGTAAACGCAGTCGCGGTTGAGGCGGATTTTTTTTCGTCGGTATCGAGGCGGCTTTTGACATAGAGCCGATAGTCCTGAAAGTCCTTGCTTTTGCCTCCATCGAGCTCCATAAGTTTCGCGTCAAGACTGCGAAGGGTTTCGGTATGAGTCGTCAGCCCGGGCGAAGCCTTTACCGCAGCATCGAGCTCATCGGAGTCAAAGTTGTCTTCAAGCCATTTTTCGATACCCCGCGCGCGGCGCCTGTCGCCTTGCGTGCGCAACAGAGCCGCAGCGAACCACACAGTCGAAATAGCCGTCCATTTCCGTTCCAAAGTAAGTTCGCCGCTCGCCAGAACGTCCGCACAGCTAGACTTGGCGTTCCTGATTTCTTTGCAATCCGTCGGAAGCAAATAAGGAAGCTCGTGTCCGGTCCATGCCAATTTGTCCAAAAGGGGAAGAACCCCCGCAACAAGTACGGCTGCTGTATTATGCGCAACGCAAAAGGCCTCGATACTTCCCGAAAAAACGAGCGTTGGCCCGCTGGGACAGGGGTTGCAGGCAAGGAGATCGGCAAGCGATTCAAGATCGATTCCTGCAATGATCCCTGGATCGAATCCGGTCACTTTATTTGACGATGAGTGCATAGATATGGCGTGGCCAAGTAAAGCGCTGTCATGCGACGTTTCTCGAATATGACATCATTCCAGTATGAATACAGCCCATAGAAACATAAAATATGATCTCGCTTATCCATTGATTTATAACAAAAATAGCGCATTGAGAGCTTTAATCGCGGCAATACGTTGTTTCCACATGTTTCAAATGGAGCTTCCATCGCAGATACTCAATGCGAACGCGTGAGTCGGTTATCGGCGTTCTGGCCGGGTTATACAGTCTATATCGATGACGTAAGGAGGCATGCGTGCTATTCGAGCTCACCCAAAAGCAGATAGATCGGGGTTTTCTAACAGCGGAAGATTTTAGCAGCGCAGCGGGTTTCCGCGTTGTTCCCGTCGAGATTTCTCAATTGCCCCATTACAAGGAATTAAAAACAAATCTGGATCTTCCGGTAAGAAAGCTCGAAGAAAGAGCTCGTGCCATTTTTATCAAACTTGCGGTGGAACGATGCTTTACGCAGCTTGGAGATACGGAGCTAACGTTATCGCTCGATGCCGCGTCGAAAGTTTTTCCGTTTGCCTATTACTATAACGTTCCGCTCAAGCATGCTGACGGAGAGCCCGTTTTGCTAAATGAAATTTCTGCGTATTCGCATTTTGACGTCATAAAGAATGTAGGGTTCGAACGCGCCAACGAACCTGGCTCGCCGATTTGGCAAACATGCGAGCGCAATAACATGAAATCCTTCATGCTATTCCCGGGCTTGCTGTATGAAACGGTTCCCAACGGAGTTGTCCTGAAAAAAACAGGCGGCATCGTGTTTATTAACCGTTCAATCACGCCTCAAGAGAGCTTTTCGCGCGAGACCCTGATACCGGAAGCATTATTGGATAACGTCTCCGGGGAGAAAACGCTTTGGCTGATGTTCGATCTTCAAGAGATGCGATATATGCAGCAAGTCAGCTACTACACGGGCGAAGAGGATATGTTGCGTTTGGGGTTCTACAGCGGACTGGACGCAGATATGTTTGCGCGCGCCGCCTTGAAAAAGGCCAATATCGGCGAAAAAACGCGAGAAGCATTTATGCATGCCAGATATATCGAGTTGTTCGGTCTCAAAGACTCACAATACTGGTTTGCGCCGTCGCTCGATGCCATGGAGAACGGAAAAGATCCTTCCGATTACGATAAAACCGTAAATGCCGTACGCGAGCTCAGGATGCGCACAGCCATGAAGCACATCGGCATCGACGAAAAGAAATACACCTCTGAAACGTTGCAATATCTTTTGGATATGAGCAGCATGAATTTGCCAAAAGACGAATATTCCTCGTTTGTCTCTTCAATGTTGAAAGCGTTTGACATCATCACAATCGAGCACATCGGAGAAAGCCCCGCGCCGATCTACACCACCCTGCGCCAGATTGTCGAAGGCGGATCGATTACGGATCCCTTTGCCCAATCGATAGCCGAAAAAATCCTCGATGCGGCGAATTTCTTCAATCCCGACCTGACGCATGCCGATGCACAGGCCAGCAGGGAACGTATGGAAAAACGCATGAGAGCGGTTCATAACAAGGGGGCAGGGCTGGGATAGGCGTCCTTGTGTGCCAGCCGCCGGACGACAGGCGGCCTAATTCGGAGGACGGATGATCTTCAAGTTGAGTGAAAAACAGGCCGAAAGGGGATATCTGAACGCGACGGACCTGTCGAACGCCGCCTTGATGCCGATCCGGGCCATCGATCTGTCCATGATGCCCCATTACGACTCTCTGAAGAACGGGTGGTCTTTCACTGCGGACAAGTTGAAAGAAAGATCGGCCGCATATCTCTCTGTGTTCAAGCAGATCGGCGTAACTTCCGGAAACGCCAAACGCGACGCCAATTTTTCGATAGATGCCGCCAAAAAAATTGTACCGTATTTCTATGAATCCCTCGTTCCGCTCAAGGACAAAGACGGCCAGCTCGCGAAGCTGTCTCAATTTAACTGCTTCAATCATTTTGAGACGATCCTCGAGCGTGGTTTTTCCGACGCCAACGATCTGCGTTCGCCGCTATGGATCGGCTGCTACTCGACCTGCGGTCCGCGTATATTGCTGATCCCGGGAACGATGTATGAAAAGTCTCCCGATGCTGTCCTGTATAAAAAGCAGGCCTGCGTCGTGCTGGTCAACCACAAGATCACGCCCCAGCAAGCCTTTTCAAGAGACACCTGCATACCTGAAGAGCTCATGCCGGAATTTCCGGATGAAAAAGCGCATATGCTCTACGTCGATCTTCACGAGCTGCGTCATATGCAGCAGGTAACCTATGCGCCGATCGAAGCGGGCAGCACGATCTTGTGTTATTATTCCGAGCTGGATGCAGACATGTTTGCCCGGGCGGTCCTGAGAGACGCAGGGATCGGCGAAAAAACGTGCGAAGCCTATCTTCACATCCGTTATATCGACCTGTTGATTCAGGATGACCCGCAATACTGGTTTGCGCCCGCGCTCGAAGCTATCGAAAAAGGGATGGACCCCTTCGATTTTCACACAACTTCCTCGGCCGTTCAGGAGGTGCGCTTTCGGGTCTTTCTGGAGCATTGGAACCTTGCACACGACACGCTTCCGTCGAACTATCTTCAACACTTACTGAGCATGGATCGTAAAAATGCCTCCGAAAACGATATCAATGTATTGGAAGCCGTCGAAGGAACGCTCGATTTCTATAGCTCGTATTCGGATTCCATAAGGGGAGAGAATCCCGCACCGATCTATACGGCGTTACGCCGTGTCGTCGAGGGAACGTCGATTACGGATCCTTTCATAAAGCATCTTGCCAAGCGGATTCTCTGTGCCGTGGATTACTTCAATCCGGATTTATCGAACGCCGACAACCCGCCCAGCAGGGAGCGCATAGAAAACCGCATGGCGCAAAGAAACCGCAACAAGAGCGTTGGCCCTGTTTTCTGAGGCGCGAAACGGATTATATTTTTTCAACCTGTCCGTATTCGAGTTCGACAGGCGTCGCGCGGCCGAAAATCGAGACGGCGACCTTAAGCCGGGCCTTCGATTCGTCCACTTCTTCGACAATGCCGATAAAGGTCGCAAACGGACCGTCCGCCACGCGAACCTGCTCGCCGACCTCGAAGGTAATCGAGGGCTTGGGATGCTCAACGCCTTCGATAACCTGATTGAGGATGCGCTGGGCTTCTGCCTCGCTGATGGGAGCAGGGCGCCCGCCGCCGCCGAGAAATCCGGTGACCTTGGGGGTGTTCTTGACAAGATGCCAGCTTTCGTCCGTCAGATCCATTTTGATAAGGACGTAGCCGGGGAAGAACTTGCGTTCCGTATTGACCTTTGCGCCGCGGCGAACTTCGACCACTTCTTCCGTCGGAACGAGGATTTCGGAGAAATACTCTTCAAGCCCCTTCTTCAGCGCAGTTTCGCGAACGGTCTGGGCGACTTTCTTTTCGAAGCCGGAGTGAACGTGAATAACATACCAACGATGCGACATGGAAACCTCTCTCAAATAAAATTAGGACTGCATGCCGAGCAGGTGGGAGACGCCGTATCCCAAAACCCAGTCGACGATGAGAAAAAACACGCCAGTGACCAATGCGAACGCAATGATGAGGAAAGTCGTAACGACGACTTCCTTGCGCGATGGCCATGTGACCTTATCGATCTCGCGCTTGGTCTCGCGCATAAATTCCCTTGCAGAGGTTTTCGGCTTGTCAGTGACCTGTCCTGTCGATGCGTTCGTCATTTTTCCCTGCCTTGATTGATGTTGGGCGGTAAGGTCCCTTTTTTCTCATCCAAAATACTATATCGGCTGGCAGGAGTGGAGGGGCTCGAACCCCCAGCCCCCGGTTTTGGAGACCGGTGCTCTACCAATTGAGCTACACTCCTTTAGCAACCTACCGAACACGGTCCCCCGTCCAGAGAGCTTGCTCCAGACTGAGATGCTAACCATGTGGGGGACAAGGATATTTACCTGAAGAGCGGAAGGTTTTCCACAAAAAAATGAGGTTTAATTATTGCTTATTCTATAAGGGCCTAGCGGAAAAATGGCCAAATATAGCAAAGAGGGGGTATTAACAAGGAAAGAGCGGAAGGGAAGGGCCATTTAGAACAAATAGTTTGTGTTTGAGCGCCGTTTCAAAGTTTTTTCTGTGAAAATAGCCAAAACGTAACTTTACGAAGTCTTTTTTTGACAAAATATTTTACGCCCCCTTCATAGTGGTGAAAATTCATATTAACGATAGTGAAATTCGTTACTTCAAGCGACGGTCCTCAGAAAAAGCATCTTGGGCGGAGTAAACCGATTAATTCATTCTTTGTTCGATCGAGAACCTTTCTGGCAAAGTTCATAACGTAAAGCGAACCTCACTCCGGCCCTAAAGTCGGAGAAAAAGAACTCCAGAGAGGAAAAAACGATGTTTAGCGCAAGTCAGATAAGAGCGGCTCGGGCGATTTTGAATTGGTCACGAGAAGAGCTGGCGGCAGCCGCCAAAGTATCGTTAGCAACGGTCAGGAAGCTCGAAATGGGCGAGGGCTCGTCGAGAAACGCAACAATAGACGCGATCAAATTCGTCCTTGAGTCTGCGGGCATAGAATTTCTCGGACTCGAAGGAGTGCGGATCCGTCCAAGCGGCATAAGCATCTACGAAGGGAAAGTCGGCGGCGCGGATTTCATGGAAGATCTGCGTCAAGCTGTGGGTAAATACGGGGCCGACGTCAATATCGTAACGCCCACTGCCGCAGACTTCGCCAGGTATTGTGGCGTCCAACGCATCCTCGATCTCGATATCTTGCTAAAGCTCAATAGCAGCAACGTAATCAGATGCATCATGACCGATGAATCCGAAGCTCTCATTTCGTCGCCGCGCTTTCAGTTTCGTATAATTTCCAAGAACTACGTCGATCCTGTGCCGTTCTGCCTGTACGGATCGAAATACGCCTTGGCTGTTCCCAATGGCGAGCCGTTTAGCAAGCTCATCACCATAGATTCCGCCAAGATGGCCGCCCTCGCCAACAGGCATTTTGTGTCATTGTGGGAAAAAGCAACGCCGCTGTTCATGGCGTCCGCAAAACAATCCAGGGCCCTAAGCTCCGCAGCCTGAAACAACAACGGCAAGCACGATAGTCATCATGCTTGCCGCCGTTGATTATCCTTACGCAAGGACCGGGAGCTTATTGGCCCCAAATCGCTGCGCAATCCGCCAATCCGGCTCTGATACCGGCTTGAATAGCCGAATTGGTCGTGGCGTTGGTCCCTGTCTTGAAATCGTAGTACACGATGTGCTTTGCGCCCAACTGGCAGAAGTACTTGGTCTGGCTTTGGACCTGAGCTGCCGTAGGAACGGTGTAGCCATACATACCGCCGTAGCTCTGCGGGATGCCGACCAAAGGCGTCGTGCTTGGATTCCAACCGTTTTGTTTTAGTGCCGCAACGATGTTTGCAAGGTTTGTCATCGGCACCTTGTTGGTTCCCCAAGGATAGAGGTAGACGCCTACCATGTCGCATCCGGACGGCGAGAAGTTTGCGGCAAATTTGGCGTAGCCGCTAACCGAACCTCCGTAGCCCGTATTGCCGGTAAATCCGCAGATTGCATATTTGCCGGGCGTATATTGATGAACAAGCGCCGTCATTTTCTGCAGAGGGATTTTGGCCGTCCCGAAGTCGGTATACCAGTCGTCAATCATCCAGTATCCAACAATCGTGGATTTAAGCGTCGAATTGGAGGCGACATATTTGACGTGCGTGGTCATATCGGCCAGCAGGGTCGTCAGATTGCCGTCTTCATGATAGCGACGGATCAATTGATCGGGGATGTCGTCAATCAGTTTGATCCCTGCCGAAGCAGCTCTGTTTGCATAAGTAAGTAGAGAGCTATGCGCTGCGTTCAACCCGCTCGAGATGGACACATAGTTCATGGCGGCATTCATGTTCAGATTTTTAATGACGCCCATGGAGGTTGCACTGTAAGCCCCGAACCCGCCGAGAATATGGCCAGAATAGTTGGCCGCAGCCCCGGAGGAGGAGGAACTGGAGCTGGAAGTGTCCGAGCTATCCGAGCCGGACGAAGAGCTGTCGCTATCGTCTGTGCCCGTAAAGAGCGAAGAGGACGTCGAACCGCTAGTCGCATCGGAGCCTGACGAAGATGTGCTCGCAAGATCGGCGACGTTGCAGGACGAGGCGCTCAAAGCAACGGCTGGCGAAATGGGACAGCCGCCCGTGTGGATAGTTCCGCCCGAAACCAGCGCAATGTTAACTGGCAGGTTATAGATGGTGTTGTTGCAGTTATAAACCGACGCACTCGCCGTTTTTACCTCGATACCCGTATAGCCGGTATCGTTCGCTTCGCGGGTGATGTTGTTGTTAATCACATACATCGGCCCCGAGTTTTTGTTGGCGCGAGCGCCGCTGTTGCCGAAAACGCGCATGCAGTTGTTGGTCACATACGTCGTGCCGGTATTGGTGATCGCCACGATATCGTGGCCAGGGCGGCGGAAAATATTGTCGTGAATGTTCAGGTTTTTCGAATCCACGGCATTGATAATATCGTCCCAGTTATCATGGAGATACATGTTGTCGATCTCGACGTTTGTCACGCCCGAGAGAGCAAACATGATGTAGTAGTTATGACCCCATGCGTTCGAGGCCGAATAGGGAGCGATGTTATTGTCGCGATTGCCGTCGATCTCGAAGCCCGTGATGCGAACGTTCTTGACGTTGGTGCCGCGGATAATGCTCTTGCCTTGGGCCCAGTTGACGCCAGATGCAACCTTGATAACCGCGCCTCTGTCTCCTTCGAGAGTGGTGCCGCAATTGAGGACGATCGTGTCATTGATAAGATAGGTCCCGGCGTTCAAGTGAACGACGCCGCCGCTTTTAAGCGCGGCATTGATCTGTTTTGTATTGGTGCCTGGACAAGTCGTGGGATTCAAAACTGTCTTGGCCCAAGAGGAATGCATGGACAGTGCCATCAAGCATACTCCTACAGCCAAAAATGAGAATACCTTTGCCGACACACGCGCCCCTGTAATCATCTAGCCCCCCTGCGGTTAAAGTCCAGATAGACAGCTTTATAGTACAATCCTAGTAAAATTTGTTTAAATTTCGACTAATTTCAAAGAAATTTTCCCTCGAAAACAGGGGATTAAGAATGCTTTTGCCGGTAGCGACAACAATTATGCGTACTTTCCCCAACAAAAACAAAAAGGGGCAGGGAACCGCCGACCGGTTGCCTGAAACCGGCCGAGCGATTCCCCGCCCCGTGGCTTTTTTTTGAAGGGTCCTATTCCCCCCAAATTTGCTTGCAAGCCTTCAAGCCGGCCTTGATTCCAGACTGGATCGTAGAGCTTGTGGCTGCATTGGTTCCGGTCCTGAAATCATAGAAAAGCATGTGCTTTGCGCCGAGCTGGCAGAAGTACTTGGTTTGCTTTTCGACCTGCGCGGCAGAGGGAACCGAATATCCGTACATACCGCCGTAGCTCTGAGGCATGCCCATAAAGGGAGTTTCGTTGATGTTCCAATCGAACTTCTTGAAAGCCTCCAATATGTTGGCAAGGTTGGTCATTGGCGGCTTGCCCGATCCCCAGGGATAGAGATAAACGCCCAGAATATCGCATCCCGCCGGAGAGAAGTTCGAGGCGAAGTCCAGATAGCCGCTAACCGAGCTGCCATACCCCGTATTTCCGGACACGCCGCAGATGGCATATTTTCCCGGTGTATACTTGCGGATGAGAGCGGTCATTTTTTGCAGAGCGGTTTTGGCCTTGCCCAGATCCGTATGCCAGTCGCCAATCATGTAGTAGCCGAGGATTTTCGACCTGACGCTGTCATTGGCCGCAATATATTTGACATGGGCAGTCATATTGGAAACCAATTTGTTCAAGTCCCAGTCTTCCTTGTATTGGGCCAGCAACTGATGCGGAATGTCGTCAATAAGCATAAGGCCGTTGTTGGAGGCCCTGTTTGCCATACTGACCAGCCGTGTCTGCATAGAGCTCAAAGTGCCGCTGGTGTTGTAGTTCATGACAGTATTGCCGCCGATTGCCTTAACGGCCACCATCTCCGAATCTTTCGAAGCGTTAAATCCGCCGATGATATGAAGGCTGGCGGGAATAGACGCCGTCGTAGCTGACGAAGAGGTGTCGCTATCTGAGCTGGACGAAGAAGACGAAGAGCTGTCGCTATCGTCGCTGTCCGTAAAGAGCGAAGAAGAAGTCGACCCGCTGGTCGTGTCCGAGCTTGACGAAGACGTGCTCGCAAGATCGGCGACGTTACAGGACGAAGCGCTCAACGCAACAGCCGGCGAAATTGGGCAGCCACCCGTGTGGATCGTGCCGCCCGAAACCAGCGCAATACTCATCGGAAGATTATAGATGGTATTGTTGCAGTTATAAACCGACGCGCTCGATGTTTTGACCTCGATGCCCGCATAACCGGTATCGTTCGTCTCGCGAGTGATATTGTTGTTAATCACATACATCGGCCCCGAGCCCTTGTTGGCGCGAGCGCCGCTGTTGCCGAAAACGCGCATGCAGTTGTTAGTCACATACGTCGAGCAGGTGTTGGTGATCGCCACGATGTCATGGCCGGGGCGGCGGAAAATGTTGTCGTGAATGTTCAGGTTTTTGGAATTCACGGCATTGATCATGTCGTCCCAGCTATCGTGGAGATACATATTGTCGATCTCGACGTTGGTCGCGCCCGAGAGAGCGAACATAATGTAGTAGTTGTGACCCCATGCATTCGAAGCTGAATAGGGGGCTGTGTTATTGTCGCGGTTGCCGTCGATCTCGAAGCCCGTGATGCGAACGTTCTTGACGTTGGTGCCGCTGATAATGCTCTTGCCCTGAGGCCAGTTGGCACCGGAAACGACTTTAATAACCGCGCCTCTGTCGCCTTCGAGGGTCGTCCCGCAATTGAGAACGATAGTTCCGTCGATAAGATAAGTCCCGGCGTTCAAGTGAACGACGCCGCCGTTTTTAAGCGCGGCATTGATCTGTTTAGTGTTGGTCGCCGGACAAGTGGTGGGATTCAATACTGTCTTGGCCCAGGAAGGATGTGTGGACACAGCCAACAAACAAACCCCGATTGCTAAAAACGAAAAAAACCTACCGGACACACGCCCCCCTGTAATCATAGAGCCCCCTCGTGCTTCAAATCAGATGATATATCCCATAATATAAGCATGATCGAATATGTTGAATTTTTCTCTAATTTTATAGAAAAGAGTTTCTCAGGATGGGGCATATTTTGTGAATGCTTTTTCGTTAGAGAAAAGAAGCTCAATCATCGATCGGCGGCGAGGGGGGGGGCAAAAAACGGCTTTTTGACCGAAAATCCATAATCAATTCAGGAAGACAAAAAATGCGCGGCAAATTGTTTTGCCGCGCATGATGTGAACCGAGCCAAGTTGGCCTATGCAGCTTCCGGTGAAGCGGACTCCAGCCTCCGAACCATCTTGCGCAGCCTTTTGCAACGATGAGACGTTGTCGGATGTGTCGAAGTAGGTTCCAATGCCCATGCTTTGAAACGCATGAATTTTTTGCGGCCTTGAGCGGTTTCAAGGGAGTCTCCTTTTTCATAGCTAATATCGTCTATTTGCATATCTTCCAGCGTTCTAAGCGCCGAGCACAAAGCCCTTGGTTTTCCAGTGACTTCGGCGCCGATACGATCGGCCTGATACTCGCAGTAACGGGAGTCCCTCAAGGCAAAGTATTTAGATGCCATAGTAAGGCCTGTGGCCAAGCCCCATGCAGCAATGATGTCATATCTGCCCTTTGCTGCCGAAAAGGCGAAAATAGCACCGGTTTTCGCAACATAAGAGGTTTTCTCAATGATTTTCTTCTGAGTTTCATTTTTACTTTTAAACCCGAGTCTGCCCAGGCCGATCTGTGCCGCGACTTCGCCGCAAACACCGACGAGATAAGCCTCAAAACCAACCCAGCTCGTCAAAAATTTGAGCGTGTAGTTGACCGACCCCGCAATTTGAGCGGCTGAAGACACGGAATTGATTGTAATGTGGCGTTTGGCATGACCGGCTCTTGCATGTCCGAGTTCATGGCCCAGAACGGCAACTTCCTCTTCGCTCGATAAATTTGTCAAAAGCTTGTTCGACGTTAACAGGCCAAATGAGTTGATCCCGTAAACAGCGGCATTGGCATATTTGCAGAAAACTTCGCTAAAGGCCTCTTTAATAGGCTGGCCTCTATAACGCCATTTGTTGTCGCCAAAAACAAACAAGTTTGGAGTTTTCTTAAGTCTCAGCTTTTCCGACATTTTTTGAATATCGGCTCTCAATTCCTCGGACCCTGCCGGAAGCTGGGACGCTGGCGTATTCTCAAATTCAGATTCCATCTGCTTGTAAAGGAAGCCGCTGATGCCTCTTACAATAAGATAAGACGTTCCAAGGGCTGCGCCTGCGATATACGGATTGGTATAATGAGCCGCAACGGCAAGCGTACCGACCGACCCGAGGCCATTAATTACGAAATTCACTCTATCCGAGAACGTATTAATTCTTGGTTTGAATTCAACAGGTTGATTTGTCGTCATCTAAAATATCTTCCTACTAATCTAATGTGAGAAATGCCCAATCCCTATAATGGACGAGAGAATATAGCAAAATATAAGCAGAAAGTGTGACAACGATATACTTGCATAACTGCGTCTCAAGGCCCTTTGGTAAGCTTTTCTAACAGATTGAGAACGCAAAATAAAAACGCGGGGGATTACTCCCCCGCGTCTATATAATCAAGGTATTAACCTTAGTCCTTGTCGATATCCGACACGCTGCACGAGTCAACGATCAGCGCCTTGGCAGGGGATATCGGGCAACCGCCAACGTGATAGTTGGAGGAGTCTGCGCCATACAGGAAGACCGTCACGAGCTTCATGTTATGGACGTTATTGTCGCAGTTATACAGTTGCGGGTTGTCGGCCTGGATTTCGAAAGCCGCATAGCCGCCCGTATACCCCGTTTCCCTCGAGATATCGTTGTTGATCGCATACACAGGGCCTGAAGAATAGGCGCGGATGGCGCTATTGCAGTAGGTCCTGATGCAGTTGTTCGTAATATAAACGGTCGAACTTCTGCTGTAGTTGGCCACAACGTCGTGTCCGGGCCTGCGGAAGATATTGTTGTGAACGTTCACATTCTTCGAGCCCTTGACGAGGATGGAGTCGTTCCAGTTATCGTGCAGGTACATATGATCGATCTCAACGTTCGACGTATTATCGACGAAGATGATATCGTAATATTCCCTGCCGCAGTTACAGGTGTCTCCATTCGACGTTGTATTGTTCGGAGCGTTGCCGTCGATCTCGAACCCGGTGATGCGAACGTTCTTCGCTTTGACGTGAACTAATTCGACATATGGGTCCCAGTTGGCTTTATCGACAAGCTTGATGACTGCTCCGCGCTCACCCTTCAAGGTCGTATTGTCGACTCCGATGGTGATCTGGCCGTTGATGGTATAGACACCGGCCTTCAGATAAACGATGCCGCCTTTGGCCAGAGCCGCATTGATCTGAACCTGCTGGTTCGTCGAGTTTCCGGCCGTCAACGTCGTTGTAGAGCCGGACGACGTCACAGTCGGAGCCGTAGCCGTGGCTGTGCTGGCCGTAGACGTAGCCGTACTTGCGCTCGACGAAGATGAGGACGAAGAGCTGCTCGTGCCGCTGGACGAAGTGCCCGAGGTGCTGAACAAAGAGCTCGTCGACATGCTGTCGGCCGACGTCGTATCGGTAGAGCCGGTGGCAGTCACAGTGAACGAACTCAGATCGGACACAGAGCAGGATTTCGTCGCGGCCGACATGGTCGGAACGCTCGGACATCCTGACGTCTTCACCATAGACGACGTACCTCCCGTCATATAGCCGATCGTTGCCTTGACGTTATGTATGTTGTTGCTGCAATTGTAGACATACATAGAGATCCCGGCTTCGTTTTCGACAATAATGCCGCCGAGGTTCGAAGCGGTCGAAACGGCCGCGATGTCGTTGCTGGCAACGTACATCGGCGTTGTCGAATCCGACCTTGCGCCGCCATGAATGACCCGCATACAGTTGTTCGTAACGTATGTCGTGCCTCCACGGTAAGCATTGACGCCCTCAACGTTCATGTTTTTGATAACGTTGTCATGAACGTTCAGGTTTTTAGTCCTCTTCGAGAAAACAGCGTTCGCAAAACCGTCATGCATATACATGTTGCTGATTTCGACGGCTGACGAACTGATGAGGCCGATAAGATTGTAGTAATCGTCGCCCGACTTAAGCGTTCTGCCGTTCGACGATCCGTTGTTGGCCTTGTTTCCGTCAATTTCGAAGCCGGAGATCTTCACGTTTGAAACGTTCGATCCCAGGATCAACGGTTTGTTCGATGGCCAGTTGGCGTTATTGGCGAGCTTGATCTTGGCGCCGCGAGCCCCCGCAAGGGTCACATTGCTCATAAGGATGATCGTGCCGTCAATTGTATATGTACCCGCCTTCAAATAAACGGTACCGCCCTTGGTGAACGCCGCATTGATGGTATTTT
>JAQUUS010000259.1 GCA_028693775.1 Alphaproteobacteria bacterium
GGCCGAACTTCTCATCGAAACAAGCCACCCTGAAGCGGCGCATACCGACGCCGAAGAAAAAATTGTCCATCGCAACGTCGAGGCCGCTTTTCCAAACGAGCCCATAAGGCGTGCTCGCAAACGACCCGAGCGTATTGATTGTCGAAGAAACCTGCCGCTCGCCCGGAGCCTGCGTCAGCGTGTGCGCCGAAAAGCGCGGCATGCCGACAACCAGAACCGCCAGAAGGCCCAAGGCCATGGCGGCATAAGACCATTGCCTGATCCCGCCGCGCAGAATGAAAAAGAAGAGCCAGGTGAGCATAATGACAGAGGCCCACAAAAAGCCCATGCGGTCGCCGCTCAGAAAAACGGCGGCGAAGCTGAGATCGGCAAGAAGAAACGCCCAAAGAAACCGCCGCCGCTCCAGAAGCCAGAAAAGCGGAGCGGCCATAAGGCTGGCGATGGTAAAACCGAGAATGGGTCTACTATAAGGCCCCGTCAGGCGATTGTTTTCGAAAACGGCGCGCCCGGTAATATCGTGCCCCGAAACGTATTGAAGAAGCCCATCAAGGGAAAGAAAGGCAATCGCAGCGGCAGCAGAACGCAAAAGCCATGTGCGCCCCCTGTCCTCGGCCACGGTCCACTCGCCCACGGAAGCGGCAAAAACGATATAGCGCACCCAAACGACCGCGACATTGAGCCCCGAGATGTTTCCCGGCACAAAAGCGGCGCGCACGATGGAATAGATCCACAAACCAAGGGCGGCGACAATCCATGGCCGTTTCAGCCAGTCCCAGCGCCGGTTGCGTGCGCTGTCGAAAAGAAAAAGAACGGAAACGCCGATCACACAGACATCGGCCGGGGCGCGCCCCAAAGCCAGCGAAACAGGAACCAGCGCCGTAAGAAAAATACCCCAGTCGCGAACGGATTTCAGATTCCGGCGAACCCAGCCCACGATACCGATTGTCATAACGGATCCCAATGTCTGTTGAATGCGATTACCCGGATATCTTTGTGACAAACTTGGCCATGACTTTCAATACGCCTTTGCGTTCGAAAATGACCTCCAGCTTGTCCCTGTCCACGCGGCGAACGACGCCTTTGCCGAACTTCTCATGCGAAACGCAATCGCCGACACCGGGCAAAGACGGATCCTTTGGTGCCTGAATCACAGTCGCCCTGCCCTCGATCTGCTTGACTCCGCCCGGCGAAGACCTGCCCTGCCCGGCCTGCAACTGCTGCCACAAGCTCGGCCCGCGCCCCTTGCGCGGCATATCCCAGTCCTCGCAGTTTCGCTTGATCCGCATGCCCGCAATGGCGCCGTTGCCTACGGTCGAATGCCGCAAGACATGAACCTCCGGCAGTTCTTCGAGAAACCGCGAAGGCAAGGCGTTGACCCAGCTTCCATAAAGCAGCCTGTTCGCGACATGCGAAATAGCCGCCCGCTTGCGCGCGCGCGTGATGCCGACGTAGGCAAGGCGGCGCTCTTCTTCGAGCCCCGCGTTTGCATTTTCGTCGATGGAACGGCGGCTCGGAAAAATCTCCTCCTCCCATCCGGGAAGAAAAACGATATCGAACTCAAGCCCCTTTGCGCCATGAAGGGTCATCAAACTGACCTGATCCCCCTGAGATTCCTCGGTCGCCTCCATAACAAGGCTGACATGCTCCAAAAAAGCCTGAAGCGTGTCGAACTCGGCCATGGCGCCCACAAGTTCCTTAAGGTTGTCGAGCTTGCCGGGAGCCTCCGGTGATTTGTCGGCCTGCCACATGCCCGTATAGCCGGAATCGTCCAAAACGATCTGCGCGACTTCGGAGTGAGGCAGGTTTTGCAAAAGCCCGCGCCACCGGGCAAAATTCTCGACCAGCCCCCTCAAGGTCTGCCGAAGCTTGGGCTTGAGCTCGTCGGTTTCGGAAAGCCGCGCCGTGGCCTCCATAAGAGAAACGCGCTCGCTGCGTGCGAACCCGTGAAGCTGCTGCAAAGCCGCAGGCCCGACGCCGCGCCGGGGCACATTGACAATGCGCTCAAAAGCCAGATCGTCCTCCGGAACCGCAAGCAGGCGCATATAAGCCATCGCGTCGCGAATTTCCGCGCGTTCATAGAACCGCGCCCCCACAAGAACGCGATAGGGAATACCGAGCTGAATAAACCGCTCTTCGAACGCGCGCGTCTGAAACCCCGCGCGCACCATCACGGCGATCTGGCTCAACGAAACGCCCTTGCGCTGATGCATCTCGATTTCGTCCGAAACCCAGCGGGCCTCCTCGTCGCCGTCCCAAAGGCTCTGCACGCGAACGGGCTCGCCCATATCGGCAGAGGTCCAAAGGGTCTTGCCGAGCCGCATGACGTTATTCGAAATCAGATGCGATGCCGCAGCGAGGATATGCCCGGTCGAGCGGTAATTCTGCTCCAGCCGCACAACGGTCGCGCCCGGGAAATCCTCTTCGAAGCGCAAAATATTGCCGACCTCCGCGCCGCGCCAGCCATAAATGGACTGATCTTCGTCTCCCACGCAGCAAATGTTTTTGCGTGCCTGAGCCAAAAGCCTGAGCCAAAGATATTGAGCGGTGTTGGTGTCCTGATATTCGTCGACCAGAATGTAACGGAAACGGTTATGAAGCTCGGCGAGAATATCCGGATGGGTGCGCAAAACCGTCAAGTGATGCAAAAGCAGATCGCCGAAATCGCAGGCATTCAAATCGAGCAGCCGCTGCTGGTAGAGCTCATAAAGCCTCGAAAGCTTGCCGTCAGCCAGTCCGCCCTTGCTCTCATGAGCGACATCGCGAGGCAAAAGGCCGCGATCCTTCCAACGCCCGATAGCGGCCAGAACGGCGCGCGCAGGCGACTTTTTATCGTCGGTGTTCTCGGCCGAATGCAGTTGCTTGATAAGCCGGGTCTGATCGGCCTCGTCCAGAATGGTAAAGCTGGGTT
>JAQUUS010000260.1 GCA_028693775.1 Alphaproteobacteria bacterium
CCACTGGGGAATTGACGACGCCACAATGGACGAAGGTGGGGGACATAAGGGAAACGCGGAGAATCACCGGGTGGATAGGCTTCCGTCGTAGAGCTCATACGTTCCGGCGGGCATCTGGCCAAGAAGGAAATTTTGTGCCGCGACAGCTTCCTTCAGGTCATCTAAAAGGCCCGTATAGGTCAGATCTATGTGAACAAGGCCGCGCCCGATGCCGAGCATGTCGATGTTCGTGATGGGCATGACTTCAGAAAGGCGCTTTTTGATTTGAACCCACGCAGGAAGAGACTCCGCGCGAATGGTCACGGAAAGATGGGCCGGGGGCGGTTCCGACGGAGCCACGGGGGCTTGCATCGAGGCAGGCAATTGAAGCGTGTGGCTTTGAGGCTGCGCTTGCGGCGGCGGGACGATAACCCTGTTTCTTACCGCGGCTTCCTTAAAGCTGACCGTGAAGACGCCGACGTAGCGTACGGGCGACAGGTGTTCGCTTTGCACCTCGAAGCTGCGCACAAGTCCGGCAAGCTCGTCGGCGCTGAGGTTGCCGCTGTCCGTCGTTCCGAGCTTGGTCAACAATTGAACGTAGCCTTTGCGTTGGGCTTCTTCTAAGGCTTTGTCGCGCGCGTGCGCTGCTGTGTCTGCTGTAATGTCGACGTTGATGTCCGTGACGGTGAAGGGGTCGCTTATAATGGCGGAAATTTCGGCCGGTTTTTCAGGCGCGGGCATGGAGGCCGGGATTGGCCCTGTCGTCGCCGTCGTTGCCGTTGGCGCGGGCGCTGCGGTTACGGGCATCGATGCTGCCGTTGCAGCCGGGATGGGCGCGGTTGTCGCAACGGCGGCTTGGACGATGGGGGCCGGAGCCGGGGGGGCTTGAGGAACGGCTTGAACGATTGGCGCTGCGGCTGCGGGGCGTTCGGCAATAACCGGCGGCGTCGGCATATAGGGCTCAATAGGCGCTTTTTCAACGGCAGGTTCCGGGCTTTCGATGATGACCGAAGGGAGGTCTTCGATAACGGTTTGGGCCTGGGCATATGCCGTAAAGGCTATTAACGATAAAGCGGTAGCGAGAGAGAAGCGCATGGCGAAAACCAGCAAAAAGGTTTGGGATTCAGGGAAAGGAGCCTTGAATAGATTTTCTTTACACGAAAATCTGTGCTAACGGAAGAAACTTTCAAGGGGAAATTTCTCCCTGGATATAGAAAGAAAGCCTCGGAACGCTAAAAAACATGTCGGATCAAACACCAAACACTCCTTCCCGTGGGGCTTATGCCGAAGCGGGGGTCGATATTGACGCCGGAAATGCCCTTGTTGACGCGATCAAGCCGTTGGCCAAGGCGACGGCGCGCATAGGCGCGGATGCAGGGCTTGGCGGATTTGGGGCTCTTTTTGACCTTAAAGCTGCCGGATTTCAGGATCCCATTCTCGTAAGCACGACCGACGGCGTCGGAACGAAGCTCAAGATTGCGATTGAGGCAAACGATCATCGGCATGTCGGGATCGATCTTGTTGCCATGTGCGTGAACGATCTGATCGTTCAGGGGGCCGAGCCTCTTTTGTTTCTCGACTACTTTGCGACGGGTAAGTTGGAGGTCGCGGCGGCGAAGCAGGTCATAGCGGGCGTGGCCGAGGGGTGCCGTCAGGCCGGGTGCGCGCTTGTTGGCGGCGAAACGGCGGAAATGCCCGGCATGTACGGCAAGGGCGACTACGATCTTGCGGGATTTGCGGTCGGCGCGGTCGAGCGCGGAAAGCTTTTGCCTAAAGAGAGTATTGAGCCGGGCGACATCGTTCTTGGCCTTGCGTCGAGCGGCGTGCACAGCAACGGGTTTTCCCTTGTGCGGAAGATCGTGTCGGATCTGAAGCTGGGGTACGATGCGCCCGCACCGTTCGATCCGTCGAAAAGCCTAGGTGCGGCGCTTTTGACGCCGACGCGCATTTACGTTCGCGCGATGCTGGAAGCGATCAGGAGCGATGCCGTCAAGGCGATGGCGCATATTACGGGCGGCGGGCTTCTCGAGAATATTCCGCGCGTGTTGCCCAAGGGCATTGGCGTGCGTCTTGATGCGTCGAGCTGGGCCGCGCCGTCTGTGTTCGGCTGGCTGGCGGCGTCGGCGGGCATTGATCCGCATGAGATGGCGCGCACGTTTAATTGCGGTATCGGCATGGTGGCGATTGTGGCGCCCGCGCAGGCGGAAAAGGCTATGGAAATCCTTACGCGGTGCGGAGAGAAGGTTTTTCGTATCGGCGTCGTCGAGCCCCGCGCTTCGGGCGAGGCCGTCGTTTTGGAACGTTGCGGCAAGGTTTGGCCGGTGTAACGAGCGAATTTTTGGCAATCGGAGACGGACATGTCTTCATCGGACGTTTTAAAGGTCGGCGTTCTTATTTCAGGTCGGGGCAGCAACCTTCGGTCGCTCATGGCCGCGTGCGCGGAACCTGGGTTTCCGGCGCGGATCGTTTGCGTGGGGTCGAATAAGCCGACGGCAAAAGGGCTTGATTTCGCGCGCGAGGCGGGCATTCCGACGTGCGTGTTTTCCCATCGCGATTATCCGGATCGCCAAAGCTTCGAAATCGCGATGAGCGCGGAGCTTGAGAAGCACGGCGTTCAGTTTGTGTGCTTGGCCGGGTTCATGCGGCTTTTGACGCCTTGGTTCGTCGAGAGGTGGCGCGACAGGCTTGTGAACATTCATCCTTCCTTGCTGCCGTCGTTTCCGGGGGTCGATACGCATCAAAAGGTTCTCGATTACGGCGCCAAGCTTACGGGGTGCACGGTTCATTTCGTTCGGGCGGAAATGGATGCCGGGCCGATCATTCTTCAAGCCGCTGTTCCCGTTCTTGACGGCGATACCGAGGAGGCGTTGGCGGCGCGGGTTTTGGAAGCGGAGCACAGGGCTTATCCTACCGCGTTGAAGATGAT
>JAQUUS010000261.1 GCA_028693775.1 Alphaproteobacteria bacterium
AGAAACCGCAGATTGTGACCGAGAAGCAATTGCTGGATGTTGAACACCGTGAGTTCATGAAGCTTGAGCATACGCCCGAAACGGCCGCCCGCATCGAGCACATGCTCAAGACGGGCAAAGCGTTGAGGAATTGATTTCGATGCGAAGTATTTTGATTTTTGGAGCCGAAGCATGACGATATACAAAGCGCCGCTGGAAGACGTTCGTTTTATTCTGAACGATGTGATTGGCGCGTCCGGGCTTGCGGATATGCCCGATAACAAGACTGTCGAGAGCGTTTTGGGCGAGGCGGCTCGTTTTTGCGAAGACGTCTTGCTTCCTCTGAACGTTTCGGGAGATTTCGAAGGGTGTTCGCAGGATGCGGACGGAAACGTTCGCGTGCCCAAAGGTTTTGCCGACGCTTATGCGGATTTTTGCAAAGGCGGATGGGCGGGCGTGTCGTGCGGCAAGGAATGCGGCGGGCAGGGGCGTCCTCTTTTGCTCAACTTTATCGTCAGCGAGATGATCAGCGGCGCGAACATGTCGTTCGGACTTTATCCCATGCTTTCGCACGCGGCCTACAAGACGATTGAAAAGCATGCGAGCGACGAGCTCAAGAAAATCTATATGCCCAAGCTCGTCGAAGGGACGTGGACCGGCACCATGTGTATGACCGAGGCGCAGGCCGGAAGCGATCTCGGCCTGATCCGGTCGATGGCGGAGCCTTTGGACGATGGCTCGTACAAGATCACCGGCGAAAAGATCATGATCACGGCGGGAGATCACGATCTGGCCGAGAATATCGTTCATTTGGTCCTTGCCCGGCTTCCCGGCGCTTTGCCGGGCGTCAGGGGCATCAGCTTGTTCCTCGTTCCGAAGATTTTTCCGGATTCGGGCAAGCGCAACGCTGTTCGTTGCAGCCGTCTCGAAGATACGACGGGTATTCGCGCATCGGCTGTGGGGGCTATGGCGTTCGACGGTGCGAAGGGCTGGCTGGTCGGCGATGCCGGAAAAGGCGTGCGCTGCATGTTCACCATGGTCAACGAAACCCGCATGATGGTTGGGCTTCAGGGGATCGGCGTTGCCGAGGCTTGCTATCAAAACGCGGCGGCGTATGCCAAGGAGCGCGTTCAGATGCGCTCCATTTCCGGCGCGAAGTTCCCGAAGCAACCAGCCGATCCGATCCTTGTGCATCCGGATGTGAGGCAGAAGCTTTTGACCATGCGTTCGCTGACGGAAGGCTGCCGCGCGCTGGCGCTCCTTGCCGGACGTGAGTTCGATGTGTCGATGCGCGATGCGGATCCCAAACGCCGCGCGAAGGCTGCCGATTTTGTGGCGTTGATGATTCCCGTTGTCAAGGCGTTCGGAACCGATATGGGATTCGATTCCGCTAACGCGGCGCTCCAGATTTTCGGCGGGCACGGCTATATACGCGGGAATGGGATCGAGCAATATCTGCGCGACGTTCGTGTGGCCATGATTTATGAGGGCACGAACGGCATTCAGGCTTTGGACCTCGTGACGCGCAAGATGTCTCAGGATTATGGCCGTCTTTTGCGTTCGTTTGTGCAGCCTGCCGTGACGTTTTTGGCTGCCGAGAAAGACAATAAAGCGCTTGCGAATTACCGGTCCGTTTTCCTGAGCGCATTTAACAAGTTTCAGATGGCGTCGCTTTACGTTTCGACGCGTGGCGCTGTTGACCCGGATGAGGCCGGGACGGGCGCGGCCGATTATCTGCGGATCCTCGCCTATGTCGCGCTTGGCTTCATGTGGCTGAAGATGGCCAGGGCGGCGGCGTCGAAATTGGCACAGGGCTCCGCAGGCACGTCGTTCTACGAAGCCAAACTTCGCACGGCGGACTATTTCTTCAGCCGAATGCTTCCGCAGGTGCACGCGCACTATCGCGCGTTGATCACAGGCGCGAAGCCGATCATGGATTTTCCGGCCGAGGACTTTTGATCCGGCATTTACGACGGTGAGGGGCCTGCGGCGGTTTTTAGCAGAGGGCGCTTTCCGAAGACCCCGCAGTTGAGCCGCGCTTTCGCCGTTTCTCTCTCGATCGGTTCGGAGAGGAAGGCGATGCTCGGTTCTTCGGGCGCTTCGACGATCTTGTACGCGCGATGAGCCCAGTCTCCCTTGACTGTTTCTTCGCGATAGAGAACCTTTCCGCTTTCTGCTTGCTTCTGAACCTCTTTCAAGCGGGTGAGCATGCCTTCGGCGGTTGTCGAGATGTGGTCATAGCGGCTGTCGAGCTCGCGCGATGTAAATTCCGAAAACGGCGTTGCGCGCTCGGTAACGGCGTGACAGTCTTGAATATAGTCAAGCACGATATAGGAGGCTTGTTTGTTGCTAAGTTTTTCGATCATCCCGATATTGTGCCTTTGATTTGAGGATGTTTCGTCTCTCAGCGACAGCAGGACGTATCCACCTTCCGGGACATATTGGGTCAGAAGCCAATAGTCGTTCTTTTTATCGGTTTCTTCCTTGAGGCGGAACCTGTTCCATGAATAAGCAAGCTTGCCATTGTCGTAGTATTCGACTTTTTCGCCGAGGCTTCCGTTTTTGTTTTTGGAAGATGTAACGAGGGTGAACCAGCCTTCTTGTGGAATAACAATTTGTTCTTGTTTCTTTTTAAATCTGCCGAACATGCTTTCCTCCGTTCCAAAAATTGCTTTCTGGAAAAGCGTAGCATTGCTACAAAAAGACGTACAGGTTTGTATGTTATGGTTAACGGCGGGTCAGGCGTCGATCCAGTTTGCGATCTGTTCGACTTTGTTCATGATGGCTTCGCCTGAAACCGGTTTTTTCATAAAGGTCGTTGCCCCGTTTCCGAGCGCAAGGATGAGGCTTTTTTGATCGGTGAAGGCGGTGATCATGATGATGGCGACGTCTTTAAGCGCAAGATCGCCCCGGCATATCTTCAG
>JAQUUS010000262.1 GCA_028693775.1 Alphaproteobacteria bacterium
GGTTTTCCTCGCCATCCCCGTCGAGCGCCGCAGCTTGGGGACCTGTGATTTCGAACTGAAAGTCGGTGGCCGCGCGCAAGGCGATTTCGTCGCCGATGGAAGCAAACGCCACAAGGCTGTCGAGATCGTGATAGCCATCCTCCCGCCGTCCTGTGACGTGCAGGTAGAGATTGAGCTTGGCCGGTGCAAATTCGCGAATGAGTGTCATGGGCCGTAATGTACGCATTTCGGGACCAAAAACAACCCAAACGTCAGATCGGAGCCAAAACCGGCTTGATCGTGGTTAACAGCACGGGCGCGCCCACGCGCGGCAAATCGGCATCGTAGGCGGGCCGGGTTTCGCCGGGCTTGTGGCGGATCGTCGCGATGACCGGCACATTCAGCCCCATCGCCAGCGTCGAGCTCGACCGCCAGCCGAGCACGTTCGTTCCCACGGGCGCGGCGAACAGGGTTTCGGACGCCCGGGCCTCGTAGGTGGGACCAAATTCGATATCCTTGACGGAACCGCCAATCTCGAGCGCCGCTTTTCCGAACGAAAAATAGATCGGTTCGCTTTTGCACACCGCCTGCCCCAGAACGATTTTGTCGGTTTCCGACAGATAGAGCTTCACGTTGCCGAAATTATCGACTTCGAAAACGTGAGTCACATCGGGCACGTCGGGAATGAACGCGTTGAAGTCCTTGACGGGCCGCAGATGGCCCTTTTCGATCAACTTCTGCCGCGCGCGGTCGTCGGCGAACTTGATCGCGTGCTTGGGCAACACGCGCAGCGAACGAAACTCCGTCTTGAACTTGTTGGTGGAAACAAGCTGGAAGAAATCCACAATCAACGGCTTGATGTAGGAAAACTCGAAGCCGTTGCATGTTCCGCACACATAGGAACCTCCGACCAGCCGGGCGCAAAAAAAGTCGTTACGCGCATTGTCGTGCGTGCCTTCGTCGCAATCGGGCGGCGCGTAGTTGACGGCCACAATCAGCTTTTTGGGCCGCTCGCTGTTCATGACGCGCTCGGAGACCATCGTTCCTGCCGCGATCGAACTGTAGGCGGGCGCAAGGCTGAAATTGGGAACCATGTTCAGCTTGCTCATGCGCTTGATGACCGCGCCGTGAATCTTGTCCACGGCGTTGGCATCGGTCGTGTCGGTGATCTGGCAATACTGAACGCCTAATTGAAGTTTTCTGCGAGACATGTTTTCTCCTATTCTCTTTCCTGAAAAAAAACGGACTAGACGGTCCCGAACGGCCTTGGAATGTCGTTCAGGTCGTACGGCGTCGCGTCGTAAATCGAATTGACCCAGTTCGTGTACAAAAACCCCGTGAACCGCCACTTGTTGTCGAGCTCTTCGTGCGGATCGTTGTTGGCGTAATAGTGCAAAGGCACCGCAGGGCTCTTTTCGCAATCGCGCAAGTATTCGCGGTGGAGCGTGTCCGTGTCGTATTCGGGATGGCTCAGCACATAGACGCGGCGCGGATAGACCTTCGACGTCTCATAGGCCGCAGGCTCGGTAAGAATGTTCGGCCCCGCCTCCGCCGACGCCGCGACGATCTCAAGCTGCTTGCAGGCCGCAATCGCCTTGGGGTCCGGGTTCTTCCAACGCGAAACGGGGATCGAAAACCTGTCGGGGAAACCGAACAGGAGATCGCTCCGGTCGCTGACGCGGCGGTGCTCGAACAGCCCCCATGTCTTGGCTTCGCCCTTCACGCTTTCGATATCGTGGAAATACTTCAGCGCCGCCTTCGCGCCCCAGCACAAAAACAGCGACGAAAACGCGTTCGTCTCGGACCAGCGGAAGGTTTCGGCGACTTCGTCCCAAAAAACCTCGTCGGTCACGCGCGGCTGCAACGCATTCACGCCCGTGACGATCAGACCGTCGAACTTGCGGTTTTTGACTTCGCTGAACGACTTGTAGAACTTGCGGATATGCTCGGACGGCGTGTTGCGGCTCTCGCGCCCCGCGCGTGTTTCGCCCATATAGCGGTCGGTTGCAACGAACGTCAGTTGCACCTGCAACGGCGTGTGCCCCAGCCATTTTGCAAGCTGCTTCTCGGTGGCGACCTTGTCGGCCATGAGATTCAGGATAGCAATCTCCAGCGGACGAATATCCTGATGCGCCGCGCGCTCGGGCGCAATGGCTTCGAAACTGCCGAGCGACGGCAGGTAGGGATGGATTTCCTCGGATTTGACGATAACGGGCATAGCGATTTTCCTTTATGTGTGCGTGGACTTACGGTCTTTTCTTTATGCTTTGCGCACACACATTCGGATGCCCAGAGACGCCTCCCGAATTCCTTCGAACATGAACAGCCCCCTCTTCTCGCGCCGCCCCTTGACCGGGCGTGACGGCTCAACCCAACGCCGGAAATCTCCGGCGCGGGCATCGCGATGTTTTTGGGGGATAAAAAAAGCCCCCGCAATGCGCGACACCCTCAGGGAATCACAGCGCGGAAGCTTGAAAAGCTTGGCAGTTCTGTGACGCTTTAGCTGTTGGTAACGCGGCAGCAAGCTATCCTGTCAAATCCCGCGGACAGGCCTAAGCGCCTGTCGTCTAAGGGCTATTAAAGCAAAACCGGGCAAGCCGTGTCAAGGCGGGTGAAGTAGACGCGCCCGCGCACACTGAGAAATCAAGATGTTAAAGGGGTTATTTCGCGGCGTCCTTGAATTCCAACGCATAATCGCGGGTCTTGGCGCCGATGTCGATCTTGCGGAAACTCAGGGTTTCAAAGCCCCTGCCCGCGCAATCGTCGTCGCCTATGGCGCGGAAGGCCTTGGCCTTGGTGCAGAACTTGTGCTTGCCTGCCCACTCGGTCGGCGTCACGCCCGAAGGCGTACCCACAGCATGCGCATAGTAAAAATAAAACCGCCGGTCGAGAGGATCATTATAGACCCGCCCGC
>JAQUUS010000263.1 GCA_028693775.1 Alphaproteobacteria bacterium
CCCAAGATGACGAATGCCGACAGGGGATTCGTTCGTGGGTCCGCAGATTCGGCCGCTTTGCGCCTTCGCCATCACAACGGCGGCGTTCATAAAGCCAAGGCGCCCAGAAAATGCAAGAACGTTCCGGAAGCCCAAGAAATTTTTGACGCTCTCGAGCAGGCCCGCTGCGACGCTTTGGGCGCTCGGGAACTGACCGGCGTGGCGGCCAACCTTGCCGCGATGCTGGCCGAGGAGGGGCGGCGCAAGTCGAACGCCTATGCCTCCTTGCAGCAGAAGCCTTTGCTGGCCAAGGCGCTTCGGCTTGTGGCGTGGGAGAAGTTTACGGGTGCGGAGCTTCCGGCGGCTGCGGCCATGACCGTTGCGTTCTGGCGCGCGCTGATCGATGAGAAGGCTGAGGCGCATTGGCCAAAGCTGGCCGCCGTTTTGGGGGATCAGAAGGCTTATGCGGCGGAGGCGTTGAGGCTGATTGCGAGCCTCGACAAGACGTTTGAGGGCGCCGACGTTCCGGATGAGAAAAAAACGGACTCGCGGACGACGGATTATGAATCCGAGGACGGCGACGAGACACGGAGCGAGGAACGCCAGAAAGAGACGCGCAGCGTTTCGGATGAGGGCGCGGACGATCCGGGGGGCGAGACGTCGGACGAAGATGCGGACGCCGAAGGCAAGAGCGGCGACGGCAACATGCCCGGCGAAGACAGTACCGAGCGCAAGGAGATCGCCGAGTCGCATATGACGACGTACCGCGCGTTTACGACGGAATTCGACGAGGTCGTCGAGGCGGCCGATTTGTGCCATGTCGAGGAACTGTCGCGGCTTCGCCTTATGCTCGACAAGCAGGTGGCCTCGATGCAGTCGCTTGTGACGCGCCTTGCCAACAGGTTGCAGCGCAAGCTTATGGCTCAGCAGATGCGGCACTGGGAATTCGATCTGGAGGAGGGGTTGCTCGATTCTGCGCGGCTGGCGCGCGTGGTCGTGACGCCCTCGCAGCCTCTTTCGTACAAGCGCGAAAAACCCGCCGATTTCCGCGATACCATTGTGACGCTGCTTTTGGACAATTCGGGCTCGATGCGCGGCAGGCCTATTACTCTTGCCGCCATGAGCGCCGATATTCTTGCCCGCACGCTGGAGCGTTGCGGCGTGAAGGTCGAGATTCTCGGCTTTACCACCCGCGCGTGGAAGGGCGGCATGGCGCGCGAGGAATGGGTGAGGGAGGGAAAGCCTCCGCTTCCGGGGCGGCTCAACGATTTGCGCCATATTATTTACAAAAGCGCCGATCAGCCGTGGCGGCATGCGCGTAGAAATCTGGGCCTTATGCTGCGCGAGGGCCTTTTGAAGGAAAACATCGACGGCGAGGCTTTGCTTTGGGCCATGGGCCGTTTGAACGGCAGGCCGGAACAGCGCAAGATCCTCATGGTTCTTTCGGATGGCGCGCCCGTGGACGATTCGACCCTTTCGACCAATCCGGGCAATTATCTCGAACAGCATTTGCAGACCGTTATCGGCTGGATCGAGGGGCATACCGATATCGAGCTCACCGCCATCGGCATCGGGCACGACGTGACTCAAATGTATAGCCGCGCCGTGACGATTTCGGACATGGAGCAGCTTGCGCCCGTCATGACCGAGCAACTCGCCCGGCTGTTCGACAAGGACTGAGGGGCGCCCGCAACGATGGGCCTTGTGTCTTGCCCGCAGGAACTGTAGAAAATTCCGATGTTTCTTCCGCGTTCATGGTCTCCGCTCAACCGGCGCCGCTGGGCCAACTTCAGGGCCAACAAGCGCGGATTCTGGTCGCTCTGGATTTTTCTTGCGCTTTTTGCCGTGGCGCTGTGCGCCGAGTTCGTGGCGAATGACAATCCTTTGCTCGTCAAGTTCGACGGGCATTATTACGTTCCCGTTTTCGAGAGCTATCCGGAGACCGCGTTCGGCGGCGATTTCGAGACCGAGGCGCGGTATCGCGATCCGTATGTCAGGGAACTCATCGAGGCCAAGGGATGGATGGTTTGGCCGTTTATTCCTTTTTCTTACGACACCATCAACTACGATCTTTCCGAGCCAGCGCCGTCGCCGCCGTCGCCCGATAACTGGCTGGGGACCGACGATCAGGGGCGCGACGTTCTGGCTCGCGTCATTTACGGGTTCAGGATTTCCGTTCTGTTCGGGCTGGCGTTGACGCTCTTTTCGTCGGTCATCGGCATCGCGGCGGGCGCGGTTCAGGGGTATTTCGGCGGCAAGACCGATTTGCTTTTACAGCGCTTTATCGAGATCTGGGGCGGGATGCCCGTTTTGTATCTTCTCATCATCATGGCCAGCCTCGTTCAGCCGAACTTCTGGTGGCTTCTCATTTTGATGCTGCTTTTTTCGTGGATGTCTTTGGTGCATGTGGTGCGCGCCGAGTTTCTTCGGGCGCGCAATTTCGATTATGTGCGTGCCGCGAAGGCTTTGGGAGCGGGCGATATCCGGATCATGTTCAGGCATATCCTGCCCAACGCCATGGTCGCGACGCTCACCTATTTGCCGTTTGTGCTCAATCAATCCATCACGACGCTTACGGCGCTCGATTTTCTCGGTTTCGGGTTGCCGCCGGGCTCGCCGTCTTTGGGCGAACTGCTCAATCAGGGAAAGAATAATTTGCAGGCGCCGTGGCTTGGGATCAGCGCCTTTTTCGTTCTGGCGATCATGCTGACGTTGCTGATTTTTGTGGGCGAGGCCGTGCGTGATGCGTTCGATCCGCGCAAGCTGAAAGGGAGGCGCTCATGAGCCTTCTTCGCGTCGATAATCTGAAGGTTGTTTTTGGGCAGGGTGAGCGCGAGGTCGAGGCTGTGCGCGGCGTTTCGTTCTCAATTTCAAAAGGGGAGACGCTGGCGCTCGTCGGGG
>JAQUUS010000264.1 GCA_028693775.1 Alphaproteobacteria bacterium
CGCAAGGGGTAACCCTGTTTTGACCGCGAGCCAAAGGGTCAGGGCGTCATCGCGGCCTGTATCGCAATCAATGATAAGCGAGCGCAAAGACATAAAAGGAAATTTTACCGGCTAAGAGAGTTGGGGGGCAATTTCTGGCGGGCTTTGGCTTGTTTTAGCACTTGAACCATAGGCGTCTTTTCCGGAATGTCCAGAATATTGGCGATGGTTTTGCCCGGCGTAAAGCTGTCGAGGGGCAGGACAATCGACGTCTTCTTTTCGATCTTGTTGCAGAAGGCGATGTTGGCGTCGATAATTCTTTGCCTGAAGCTTGCTGCCCGTTCGGGAGCGATCTTGAAGTTCTTCGCGATTTCGTGCTCGGCGAGCAGGAAGGAGGGGATGCGCCCCAGCTTTCCGTTGCGGTCGCGGACAACCATCCCGTCGAAGAAATGGTCGCGCGGCGTCACGACGTCGACTTTCGAGTTCGCGTAGTTTACGCCGATGATCAGAGGGATTTTTTTGCCTTCGAACAACAGTTTTTCCTGCTCTTCTTCCGTCGCGACCGAAAAACAGGTTGCGATCCCATCGATCCTGGCGTTTTCGAATACGCCCGCCTGCTCCATTTCCTTGATGATCCACAGCGGCGTCCGGGCGTACCGTACGTTGTCTTCGAGGAACATGATCGAGACGCGTTCGGCATCGTCGCCGCGCATCTCTTTAACCTTGGCGTTGATTTCCTCGATCTGGTTCTCGATTGGCGTTCTTCCGGGACGCGCCACATATCCCGATTCGCGCCCGGCTTGCGAGAACAGTCTCGAAAAGCCGATTTCCGCAAACGGGTTCTCGATCTTCGTCAGGCGGAAGACGTCTTCGTGGATCATGTCGTCAAGCGAGACATACAGGATCTTCGCGTTTTCACCGTGCGTGTCCTTCATTTGCTCTTGCGCTTTTTTGATCGTCGCATGGGCCAGAGAGTCCGCGCTATGAAAGTGGATGTTGACGGGATTTAGGGGCGGGGGGAGCGTATAACAATCGTAGTCGAGATTTTCCGCCAGGGCGTTGACGATTTTGGTTCCCCATTCGCAATACGCTTCGGCGACGACCTTGTTGAAGGTTTCTTCCGACAGGTCTTTGCCCTTGGGCTTTGTTAATTCCAGCGCATTGGCTGCAAAGGCGCTCTTGATTTCACGCGTTGCAAAATTGGTGTCCGTGCGGACAACGAGGGTCAGGGTGTCATTTCCCGTTTCGATGCCTTCGGCTTCGAAGCGCGTGATGACAGGCTCTGCCGAGCGCCGGGGCGCGGGTCCGGTGTGACGAAAGCGCCGAATGTCTTGGATCGCGGAAGAAACAGCAATTGAGTCCATGCTTGTCTCGGAACTAAAATTGACCAAAACTTACAAAGCGTTCGGGCCGGATCGTTAATGAAAGCCCGTTCCATTTCGGGGCCTTTTTTCAAAGGCCCCCAAAAGATGGGGATGTCTTATAGGACTGCGTTCCAGAAGGGAAGAGAATCCTTTGGTTAAACAGTATAAAAAATTTAGAATATTAATTACATCAATGGTTTCATGGCCGCGTGGCTTCAAAAATCATAAAAAAGCGGTCTTTTTTGAAATGTTCTAAAACTTTCCCGTGAAACGCGCATATTGTCGCACGCAGGGCGTTTGGGGTAGGCTGCGGCCTTCCTTGTTCCTTCCGGTGAGAGATTTCCATGCGTTTCCTGTTTTCGGCCTTGTTTTCTGTCTTTCTTCTTTTCGTTTCTCCGGCCTGGGCCGATGCGGGCGTGGGGGACGATGCTCCGGCGCTGACTGCTACGACCAGAGACGGTCAGAAATTCGATTTGTCGGCCCTGAAGGGTAAGGTTGTCGTCGTTAATTTCTGGGCGTCGTGGTGCGTGCCTTGCGGGGCTCAGATGCCTGTGCTCGAGGCTCTTTGGCGCCAGTATCACTCTCAGGGGCTTGAGGTGCTTTCCGTCAACGTTGACGGGGCTTCGACACGCAAGGTACTCAAGGACATCGTCAAGGTTTTTACCTTGCCGATCGCCACGCTCAACAATGTCGGAAAAAACGATTTGGCCGTTGTCGATTCCGTTCCCAAGCTTTTTGTGATCGGCAAGGACGGCAAGGTTAAAAAGGTTTTGAACGGTCCGTCCCAGACTATTACGGAAGCAGGGTTCGGCGCGGAGCTTAAGGAGCTTATCGAGGCGAAGGAGCCCAAGCCTGACGAAAAACCTGCCGAAAAAACCGAGGAAAAAAAGGAAGAGAAGAAGGAATGATCGCTGCGCCGAAGACTGCCGCCGAAAACGGCCCGGATCTTTGGCTCGGTCTTTTTCCGTTTCCGGATGCGGCCAGCCACAAGTACAGCCGGGGCACAGCGCTCGTTCGCGGCGGCGACGTCATGACCGGCGCTGCGCGGCTTGCCGTTCGCTCGGCTCAGCGCATGGGGGCGGGGCTTGTGACGCTTGCGGCGCCGAGGGCGGCGCTTCCCGTTTATGCGAAGGCTTTGGAGAGCGTTATCGTGCGGCCTTGCGACACACTGCCCGAGTGGCGGACTTTGATCGACGACGGCCATGCGCCCGCTTTGCTCATTGGGCCCGGTTTGGGGGCGGGGCGGAAGGAGGAGGTTTTGGCCGTTCTGGCGGCGCAGAGGCCTTCGGTTCTGGATGCCGATGCTTTGACCGCTTTTGCGGATGAGCCGGATGCTTTGTTCGGGGCTTTGCATGCTCAATGCGTTCTGACCCCGCATGAGGGCGAGTTTGCCCGTCTTTTCGGTGCGGGCGAGGGCGACAAGGTTTTTCGAGCGGTGAGCGCGGCAAAACGCGCGGGGTGCGTCGTTCTTTTGAAGGGGGCCGAGACCGTTATCGCCTCGCCTTCGGGCGATGTTCTGGTCAATCGCAATGC
>JAQUUS010000011.1 GCA_028693775.1 Alphaproteobacteria bacterium
GCGCAAATGTACCGCAAAGGCCAGGGCGTGGACCCGAACTCGTCCGAAGCCCACATGTGGTTCTCGGCAGCCTTGGCGCAGGGGAATCCCGAAGCGCAAACCTGGATCGACTTCATCGAAAAGAAGCTGCCCGCGCAACAACTCAACGAAACGAGAGCGCGTTCCGCAAAGTTTGTGACGAAAGCAAAAACCCGCTGGAAAGCCGAAACCAGATAGGCGCCCCATGTCCGAAGAAGAACGCAACGACTGGTGTTTTGGCTGCGGCAAAGCCAACCCCATCGGGCTAAAAATGACCTTTGCGCTCAAAGACGGAAAATACACATCCGTCTTCAAAGCCGGGCCGGAACATCAAAGCTACGAAGGGACGGTCCACGGGGGCATCCTGAGCGCACTCCTCGACGAAACGATGGGCCGCTATCATTGCAGGCAAGGGGTCAAAGCCATCACAGCGCGGCTCGAAACGCGATTTCGGCGCCCCACGCCCATCGGGGAGCCGCTAACCGTCTGCGGATGGGTCGTGAAGGAGCGGGGCAAGCTGATCGAAATGGCGGGGAGCGTGGCGCTGGCCGACGGAACGGTCACGGTCGAAGCAAAAGCCTCGATGATCGTTGCCGGAACGATAGACCCTGAAGCCTACCGCGACGAACCATAATCCTGTATAAGGAACCCAAATCGCCCAAACCCCCCTGTTTTTTACGAAAGCCCGATATGCTTGAAAGAATTCTCGCGCACCTCGACGCCCAAAAACAAACCGTCATCGATGTCCAGCGCGCACTGGTCGCCGTCCCTGCCCTGAGTCCGGAAAACGGCGGCACGGGAGAGTCAGAAAAAGCCGAAGTCCTCAAAAAACTCCTCACCTCGATAGGCCTGTCCGAAATCAAGGACATCCCCTCCCCCGATCCGCGCGTACCAAGCGGCAACCGGCCCAACCTCGCCGCTGTCATCCGGGGCAGAGACCGCACACGCACGCTCTGGGTTGTCTCGCACATCGACGTGGTTCCTCCCGGCGATCTGTCGCTCTGGACAACCAGGCCCTTCGAGCTGACCGTAGACGGCGACACGCTCATCGGGCGCGGCGTGGAAGACGACCATCACGGCATTGTCAGCTCGTTTTTGCTTGCCAAGGCGCTAATCGACGAACGAACCGATCCGCCGGTCAACTACGGCATGCTTTTTGTGTCCGACGAAGAATCGGGTAACCGCCACGGCATCGAGCACGTTGTAAAAAACCACAGAAACCTCTTCGGCCCGAACGATATGTTCCTGATCCCCGACTACGGCAACACCACCTCCGAACCCGTCGACATCGCGGAAAAAGGCGTTCTGTGGCTCAAAATCTCTGTCACAGGCAAGCAATCGCACTCCTCGCAGCCGCAAGAAGGCTGCAACGCGCTGACGGCCGCCGCAGCGCTAATCCTGAAGCTGCGTGAGCTCCACGACCTGTTCGACAAGCAAGATCCGCTGTTCGACCCGCCGCAATCGACGTTCGAAGCGACGAAAATGCAGGAAACGCCCGGAAGCATCAACATCCTGCCGGGCCGAACGGTCTTCCACATGGATTGCCGCACGCTGCCCGACTACGCCCTGACCGACGTGCTCAAGGAAATCCGCATCATGGGCGGCGCTGTCGAAAAGACGCACGGCGTCAAGGTAGACATCGAAACCGTCCAAAGCACGCAAGCGGCCGCGCCGACGCCGCAAGGCAGCGAACTGATCGAACGCCTTCTCCCTGCAATTGGCACGGTCTACGGCAACGCCCCCAAACTGGTGGGGGTGGGATGCTTCACAGTGGCCTGCAGCCTTCGGCACGCGGGCTATCCGGCGGCGGCATGGGCCTCGTTCAACGAAACCCCGCACAAGCCGAACGAACGCTCAAGCATCGCGCTAACCGTCAACGACGCGAAAGTAATAGCGCGAACCCTGTTTGCATAACCCCTGACGAAAGCCCCTCAACCAACGCAATTGGTTTACATTCCGCCGTTTAGCATATTGCATTTCCGCGTATTCATTTGTACGTTTCTCTGGATTATTTTGTGAATAGAATTCAACGGTGTTCGACACGAATGACCCCGCCGCCCTCCTGTTTCCGCAACGCCTTTCGCCGCCTTGCCGGATGCGCCGCCGGAAACGACGGCCTGCAAGCGCAACTCGACTCCCTCCGCAAAGAGCTGCGCACGCTCCGCGAAGAAGAAATCCCGGCGCTCAAAGAGCGGATAAGCGAGATCGGCTCCGCACGCCTGTGGAGCGAAATTTCGAGAAGGATAAAAAAAGAGCCAAAGGTCGTCTTCCTGTCGCGCGGTTTTTTCGGCGACAACATCAAATACGCGTTTCTCGCCTTCGCAAAGCTCGTTAAAGAAAAAGGCCCCTGCCCCTACCTCTACCTGACGGCCTCCGAGGACGAATACAAGCTTCTCTCCGAACAAGGCCTGCCCGTCAAACTATGGAACCGGAACGACAGGGAGCTGTCCGAATTTCTTCTGCGCGCGCGGGTAGCCGTGCAGACGGATCATTTCATCGGCTGGTCCCACGACGAGTTCACCCCCGCCGACGTGCTGTCCGGCGCAAAAACCATCCAGCTCTGGCACGGCGGCTTGGGCCAAAAGCAGATCGCGCTTAAAAACATCGGCGCCTTGAGCGGAATCCAGTCGCGCATTCTCCGCAACGTCCTGCAAACCGACGTCATGCTGTCCCGCTCGTCGGCGCGAAGCGCCTACCTGACCGAAGCGTTCCAGGCAGGCGAAACGATCGTCGAGGGATATCCGAGGCTGGATGTCTTGCGGCGCGAGCCCACGGACGCCGAAATGCTGAACGTTGACAGCGCCGCCCTCGATCGGCTCGAAACCGCAAAAAGCCACGGAAAGAAAACGATCCTCTACGCCCCCACCTTCCGCGACACAGACAACCGCTGGCTCAAGCCGCAAACCCTCAAAGCCTTCGGCGACATGGCGGCCAATAACAACGCCGTCGTCGCCGTCAACCTGCACCCCTACGATCAAGGCCGCATCCCCGAACTGAAGGCAAGCCTCCCCTTCCGCAGCGACATGTTTTTCATCCGGGGCCAATCGGACATCTACCCCCTTCTGCGGCACATGGATGCGCTGATCACGGATTATTCGTCGATCTACGGGGATTTTCTCCTGCTCGACAAACCGGTAATCTTTTTTCGCCCCGACCAAGACTCCTTCGTCAAGGAATCGCGGGCGCTCGCCGAAAACCGGATGTTCGACCCCGGCCCCGTCGCGACAACGCTCGACGAGCTCGCGGCCCGCACGTTCGAAACCGACCCCGCCGAGCTCCAGAAATGGGCGGACTTCCGCCGGGAATCGAACGAAGCTCTTAACGAAAAAGCCGACGGCGGAGCGTCGCGGCGCATGGCCGAGCGCATTTTCCGCATGGCCACAGAAGGAGACAAAGCATGATCGTCGGCTACACAACGGGCGTCTACGACCTGTTCCATATCGGGCACCTGAACCTTCTCAAAAAATGCAAGAAGCGCTGCGATTTTCTGATCGTCGGCATCAACACGGACGAAATGACGATGGCGTACAAAAAGCGTAAACCGGTCATTTGTTGCAGCGAGCGGATGAAAATCGTCTCGGCCGTCCGCTATGTCGACAAAGCCGTTGCCCGCCGCCGTCGCGACAACCCGCTAGCGGAATGGAAAAAGCATAAATTCAACGTATGGTTTGTCGGAAGCGACTGGAAAGGATCGGAGCAATTCGAACGCATCGCGCGGCTTTTAAAGCCAAAAGGCGTGCGCATCGTCTATCTTCCCTACACCAAGGGAATCTCTTCGACCGCCCTTCGCAAAAAAATGAAAAAGGCCTAGACTGGCCTCAAAAACCCCGAAAGGTTTTGAGATGAAACACGCAATCGCGAACGGAAAAGTCGTCGCCGAAAGCAAAGTCCAAATCCCCCTGACAAGCCGGGCGTTTTTCTACGGCTTCGCAGTCTATTCCTCGATCAAAATCGTGAACGGAAAACCGTTTTTCGGCCCCTACCACGCCGCGCGGCTGTTCGACTCTGCAAAACAAATCGGGCTCGCGCACAACTTCAAAAAGGCCGACATCCTCGGCTCGGTGGCGGCGCTCGTCAAAGCCGACAAAGTCAAAAACGACATTTTCAAAATCGTCCTCGTCGGCGCGTCCGCCCCCGATGAGAACGCCAAACTGTTCGTCTTCTCCACCGGCGTCGACACTGCCTACCCGCCGGATTTCTACAAGCGCGGCGTCAAAGTCATCACCTACCGGGGCGAGCGCCGCCTGCCGCGCGCCAAAACGCTGGATCTTCTCATCAGCTACCTCGCCTCGCGCGAAGCGGCCAAAAAAGACGCGCTTGATGCGCTCCTGATCGACCGCGACGGAAACGTCCGCGAAGGAACCCGCACCAACGTTTTCGCCATCAAAGGCCAAACGCTCCTCACGCCGCCCGCCGAAAAAACGCTGGAGGGCATCACCAAGAAAATCATCCTGAAAGCGGCAGCGAAAGAATTCAAAATCAAGGAAACGGACATCCCGGCCACGAAGCTCAAAACCTTCGACGAAATCTTCATCTCCAGCACATCGATGGGCGTGATGCCTGTCCGGCAAATTGACGCCCTCAAAATCCGGAGCAATTTCGCCAGAACGCACCGTATTGCCGAACTGTTCGACGACGCCCTGCGTGCGGCCTCAAAAAACTGATCGCCCGCCCTTCCGCCCGGCGCAAAAAACGCCTAACATCGGGACCATGACCGTAAGCCGTCTTGCCCTGCTTGGCCTGAGCGCCTGCCTCGCGGCTCTTCCCGCCCGCGCCCAAACGCTTGTCCCGCGCGAAACGCGCACCTTCAGCGTAAACGGGCAGCAGGAAACATGGCAACTGGCATGGTCCGGTGCCCCCGATCCCTCCCGCTATTGCGGCCCTGACAAAATCGAAGATCTGGCCGACACCTGCGGCTGCGACGGCTTTTCGTACGCCGAGGTTGGCGAGCTCTGGCTGATCCGCACGCGCGGCGGCAAGGAAATCGAACGCCTTTCCCTCGGCGCACCGTTCGAGCCCGTAAGCCTCAAGCTCAAAAAAGGCGAAATCCCCCTGCGCCGCTGGCCCGCGCAAAACGGAGACGTCGGCCGCAAGCGGCAAAAAGACCCAACGCTCCTGCCCGAAATCCAAAGCCGCCCCGCGCCCGAAATCATGGCCTTTGCCGACTACGACCGCGACGGCGCCGCGAGCGAATTCCTGCTTCAGGTCTCCTACGCCTCCTGCGGCACGTTCGGCGTTGCAGCCGTCGGCGTCTCGAAAGCGAATCCGCATCTTCACATCCTGAGCTCCGAAGCGCACCCCGAAAAACCGCTGGTCCTTCCGCGCGAAGCATGGGACGCCCTCGCCCAAAGCGGAGGCCCGCACACCCTGACGCTCTGGGAATGCGGCAACCACGGCGAGACCACGGGCGGAAAAATCTCCGTCTCGGCCCAAAAAGGCCGCCTGAACGCCACACTCCGCAAATATTCTTGCCCCCGAAAAGAATCGCCGGAACAATTGCTCGAAGAAACCGCCCAATAACGCCGTTCTGAGAGGCCCCGAATGACCATCGTCTTCTTTCACACCGTTTCGACCGTCCGGGATTACCTCAACGACTACGTCCAAAGCCGTTACGAAACGAACGCCGCTCCCATCGAACACATCGTCGAGCCGATATTTCTCACCGGCATGAGCGAAGACGCCGCCGAAAGAGCCGACCTCTACCGCCAGTTCGCCGACAAAATCTCGCGCCTGTCGCACCGCGCCGACAAAATCCTCATAACGTGCTCCACCCTCGGCGACTTCGTGGAAGAGTACCGAAAAAGCCATCCCGGCGCAGGCCTCTACCGGATCGACGGCCCCATGGCGCGCGAAGCGGTCAAGCTCGGACGCACCATCGGCATCGCAGTCACAAACCGCACAACGGTCGACCCGTCAACGGCGCTCGTACGCAAAGCCGCTCAGGAAATCAGCAAAGACGTGTCCCCGAATTGCTTCGACTGCAAAACCGAGATCATGGCCCTCGACAAATCCCGGGACCCCATCGAGAGCATAAAAATCCTCGAAGCCCTCAACCGGAATTTCTCCGCCTACGACGCCGTGATACTTGCGCAAGTGTCCATCGGGCGCATCATCGGCATGCAGGATTATACCTTCAGCGTCCCCGTACTTTCGAGCATCGCGTCGGGAATTGCGCAGCTTGAGCTACCCGCCAAAACCGCGCCCTGAAGCCCCGCATTAACCAAACGGCCTCCGCGTTTTTTTCGGTTTCCCAAAAGGCAAAAAAGCCGATAGGATCGAAAGCCTTACGAACGCCTTCATTTCAAACAAGGACCATTTGCCATGAGCGCACCCGCCTATACACAGGAAGATCTCGAAAAAATCACAAAGTATCTCAAGGGAGTCGAAGACCTGACGGAATCCGGCAAAAAAGCGGAATTATCGCGCCAAATCACCGCGTCCATAACGCGCGAAGAGCAAGCGGACATCCAGAAAATGATGGCCGAATTCGAAGCCAACCTTCCCTCGCAAGGCATAAACGAAGAGTCGCTTGTGTGCTCGATCCGGGTCTTTGAGCGCGTCTACACGGTTGCCGAACGCACCGTCGGCCTCGACAACTGCATAAATCACGGAATGCTTGCGTTGCTGGCGGACATCCGCGGCCTCGAAGACAAGCACGTCGACATCCTGAAGGGACTCGACTGCCCGGTCTGCGCCGACCGCCTCGAAAAATCGATTACCTATGGCCGCCCGTTCCTGAAGCCGCTGGCTCCGTACAAGAGCCCGACGCCGTAACGCGTTACTTCGTCTTCCAGCTCCCGTCGGTGCCCTGATACTTGCTGCCGGGAGCGAGGTTGCCCACAATCTGCTGAGCGGCAAGCTTGGCCACAACGTCGATGGGCTGCCCGTTCTGCTTCGAGATGCGGGCGTATTCGTTCTTGCGCTTGGCATTGACGTCCGACACAAGGGCGCTCACCTCAGCCGAGGGCTTGAGTGCGGTCACATAGCCGTCGGCCTTTTCGCCCACAAGGCCGGAGCCGCGCGCGCCGTGCAAATCGAGAGCCAAAGCGGGAGAAGCCGCCAAAAAGGCCGCGAGAGTTCCCAACACGAAAAGCTTAGATTTCATAACGACCTCCGTTAAAAGACATCCGGGTTCTTGGCAATCGCCTGCTGAACATCCTTCTGGATCTCAACCTTGATGTGCTGTTCGATATTGACGTTCAGGTTGATCTCGATGGGTTTATCGGGCGCCTGAACCTGCACAGTGGGCGTGCAAGCGGCGGCGAGAAACAACGCGGGAACGACCAGGCTAATTTTGTGCATCATTGCCTTGCTCCAGAATTTCCTTGGGGTTGGTCAGCCACAGAAGATTTTGCTTGATAAAGTCTAGCACGTCGCCGGTCAGGTTAATACTGATTTTAAACAAGCGCCCGTTTTGAACTTTTGGATTCCGTCCTTCGAGATTCAAGCGCGCCGAAAGCGGCTTGTCTGACCCGCCGTCGGCCTGAACGGAAAGAGCCGTGTAGCGGAAATCTGCCAAAGCGTCGCGCAGCATCGCGACCTGCAAATTGTCGCCGGGAACAGCATCGGGAGAAAGCCTGATGACTCCCGATCCCTCGCTTTTCAAAAGCCCCTGCCGAACGGCGAAGCCGCCCTTGCGGTCCAGAAGAACGGGCAAAACGCCCGAGATATCGCCTGTCGCCGAAGCCTTGCCGCCCAGCATCTTCTGAAAGAGCGCATCGGCCGACACGCGGCGCACGCTGAGATCGACCGGAATGGCCGCATCGCCCCCGAGCGGAACCTTGACGTCCCGCACAGCCAGTGTCCCGCCGTTCCACGGCATCGACGCGCTCTCGACCGTCAAGACCGATTTTTCCGGGCTCTTCGCATCGAAAACCGACCGGAACGCCATGCGATAAGCCTTGTCGCCGCTCGAAAAAGTCCCGTCCGCCTCCGCGCCGTCCTTAAAAACAACGAACGTCCCGTTCCCCGCCACAGGCGGAACGGCCTCGCCCGCGCCGCCGGAGCGCAGTCCCGAAACGGTCCAGTCGCCGCTCCAGAGCGCGCCCAAAACGCGCCCTTTTCCCACAAAAACAGCCGCGGCCACCTCGACCGACGCGCTCTTGGCCTTCGCCCGCGCATTGGAGAGCGAAAGCCGGTCGATCCGTTCGTCATAAAGAAGCCCGCGAAGCGTATACCCGATCTCAAGCCTGTCCGCCGAAAACGGAACCTCGCCCTGCAAAGAAATATTTTCAAAAACGAACGCTTCCGAATCGATCCGCGAAATCGAAAATTCGGCCTGAGAGACCCCCTGCGCCAGCAAAACCCGCCGGACGGCATACGCGGCCAGATCTTCCTTCGGCAGGAAGAAATAGAGCCCCAAAGCCGCCAGCGCCAGGATGGCCAAAAGCGCAACGAGCCGTTTTTTCCAGGCAGACAAAGCCATAAGCCGGGCCCTTCCGTAAAAAAAAAGATATCCCATCATACCCCAAGCGCATTTGAAAAACACCCCCAGCCGCAATAAGATGAATCCTTCACAGCAAAGGCCCCTCATTCATGCTTCCCACATTCAAGAAAATCGTCGTCCTGACCGGCGCGGGCATCTCCGCCGAATCGGGCGTCCCCGTATTTCGCGGCCCCGACGGCCTGTGGCACGGCCGCCGCGTCGAAGACGTTGCGACCCACGACGCGCTCGTGCGCGATCCGTGGGGCGTCAACGCGTTTTTCAACGGCCTGCGCAGCTTCGTCAAAGACATCCAGCCGAACCCGGCGCACCTCGCGCTCAAAAAACTCGAAGACGTCTACAAAAACGACCTCCTCGTCGTGACTCAAAACGTCGATCCGCTTCACAAGCGCGCGGGCAGCAAAAACCTCCTGCCCATGCACGGCGAACTGCAAAGTATCTATTGCGAATACTGCGGCAACCGCTCCCCGTTTTTCGACGACGCACTTGAGCAAACGCCCTGCCCGTCGTGCGGCCAAACGGGCCAGCTTCGCCCGGACATCGTGCTGTTCAGCGAAATGCCCTACTTCATGGACGAAATCTACGCGTCGCTGGCGCAGTGCGATCTGTTCGTCGCCGTCGGCACATCGGGTTTTGTCTACCCCGCCGCAGGCTTCGTCGACCTCGCCATGGCCTCCGGAGCCCATACCATCGAAGTCAATCTCGCCGAAACGCAGCGTTCGCCCTCTTTCGCCGAAAAGCGCACAGGCCCCGCAGGAAAGACCCTCCCGGCCCTCGTCGACGAGCTAATCGAAGGCCGGGCAAAAACCCCCTGATTCTTCGGCCCATAAATGCTATACTCCGGCCTCAATAAGCGACTATCAGGAAGGAGTATGTTATGGCCGAATTACAGAATCCCCCCGCAACCCTGAGCGTCATCGACGCCATCTACAACCGCCGCTCCGTGCGGGATTTCAAACCTCAGCCTGTCGACGAAGCAACAATCAGAACGCTGATCGACGCCGCCATCCACGCCCCGACGGCGATGCATCAACAGCCGTGGTCCTTCGTGATCGTCCACGACCAATCCCTGCTCGACGGCATTTCCGAAACGGCCAAGGCCATGGTGCGCGCCGACGCGCAAAAAGAAGGCTCGCCGCAAGCGAAAGAAAAACTCGACATCGTCAACGACCCCGGCTTCCACGTTTTCTACAACGCGAGCACGCTGCTGCTGATATGCAGCAAGATCCCCAGCGGCTCGGCCATCGCCGACTGCTGGCTGGCCGCACAAAACGTGCTGCTCACGGCCACAGCCAAGGGCCTTGGCACCTGCATCGTGGGCTTCTCCATCGGCGCGCTCAACACGCCCGAATGGAAAGCCAAACTTCAAATTCCCGCCGACACAACCGTCGTCGCGCCGATCCTCATCGGCATCCCGGCAACGGAAACGCCTGTGGTTCCCCGCACTCCCGCCGACATTCTTGCATGGAAATAACATGAAAAGCCCACCGTTGCCGCGCTCGATCTGGGCGCTCGGATTCGTCAGCATGTTCATGGACGTCTCGTCCGAGCTCGTGCACAGCCTCCTTCCGATCTTCGTGGTAACAACGCTGGGTGCCTCGACTCTCTCGCTGGGCCTTCTCGAAGGCTTCGCCGAAGCGACGGCCATGATCTCCAAAATGTTTTCGGGCGTTCTCAGCGACTGGCTGGGCAAGCGCAAAATCCTCGCGATCCTCGGCTACGGCCTGTCGGCGCTCACCAAGCCGCTGTTTCCGCTGGCGCACTCGATGGAATGGGTCTTCACGGCCCGCATGATCGACCGCGTCGGCAAAGGCATTCGCGGCGCACCGCGCGACGCGCTGATCGCCGACATCGTGCCGTCAAGCCTGCGCGGCGCAGCCTACGGCCTCCGGCAAGCGCTGGATACCGTCGGCGCCTTCGTCGGCCCCGGCCTCGCGATTTTCCTCATGCTGGTTTTTTCGGGCAACATCCGTGCGGTCTACTGGTTCGCCGTCATCCCGGCCCTTTTGTGCGTGTTGCTGCTGATCTTCGGCGTCCAGGAACCCGACCGCAAACCCGGCGCGACGAACGCCAAATTCAAAATCAACCGCGAAGAGCTCGCCAAGCTTGGCCGTCCCTATTGGAGCGTCGTCCTCGTCGGCTCGGTGCTCACGCTGGCGCGGTTCAGCGAGGCGTTCCTCGTCCTGCGCGCGCAAGACGCAGGCCTTGAGGCGTCATGGGCCCCGTCAGTCCTTGTGGTGATGAGCTTTGTCTATTCGCTGGCGGCCTATCCGGCAGGCATTTTGTCCGACCGCATGGACCGCCGCCTGATCCTGATGATCGGAACGGGAATCCTCGTTCTCGCCGACCTCACGCTGGCATTCGCATCCGGAGTCTGGGGCGTCATGCTCGGCGTCGGGCTATGGGGCCTGCACATGGGCCTGTCGCAAGGCATGCTGGCCGCGCTCGTGGCGGACACAACCCCGCAAGAATGGCGCGGAACGTCCTTCGGCCTGTTCAATCTCGTAACGGGGCTCGTCCTTCTGGCCGCAAGCGCGCTCGCAGGCTACCTGTGGCAAACGCACGGTCCGCAAGCAACGTTCCTCGCGGGCGCGACATTCTCAACGCTTGCGTTCGCCGGGCTATGCATCACGCGGTGCAAAAAAGCCTAGGTGTGAGCGATCGCCCTCTCGGTAAAGATCCAGTCCTTCAGTTCCTTTGAGAAGCTGGGATCCCGGCGGCGAATCCATTCGAGAAGCATGGCGGCATGCTCTTTTTCCTCGTCGCGATTGTGTTCCAAAAGAGCCTTAAGGTCAGTGTCCGAACAAACATCGACGCGCTGGTTATACCAGTCGATGGCCTCGAGTTCTTCCTTGAGAGATTCAATGGCGCGATGCATATCGCGAACGGAAACCGAAAGCTTGTCGGCGGATTCCTGATAAGTCATGACACTCTCCTTTTTTTTCGTTTCGTTATATATCGGGCGGATTATAGCATGCCCCCAAGACTCAATCCAACGTCTTGCGATAAAGCTTCATCGCAAGCGCAGTAATAAGAATCATAAAAATGAACATAGGCCACAAGTGCGGCCAAATTTCGACAAACCCGCTCCCCTTGAGAAGAACGCTCCGAACGATGCGCATAAAATAGGTTACAGGCAGCATATCGCCGATAATGCGCGCCCAAACGGGCATGCCCGCAAAAGGAAACATATAGCCGGAAAGCAGAATGGACGGCAGCAGAACGGTCATGGACATCTGCATGGCCTGCATCTGGTTTTGCGCCGCCGAAGACATGGTAAAGCCCAACGCCAGATTGCAAACGATAAAAAAGATCAACGCGAGCGAAAGCAACCAAAGGCTCCCGATAATGGGAACGCCGAACAAAAATTTTGCGGTAAAAACGATAATCCCGGCCTGAAGGTATCCGATGCCCACATAAGGCAGGATCTTCCCTGCCATGACCTCGATAGGCCGCACGGGCATGGACAAAAGGTTTTCCATGGTCCCCCGCTCGCGCTCGCGGGTCAAAGCCATGGCGGTCATCATGACGCCGGTCATTGTGAGAACGATTCCCATGAGCCCCGGAACGATATTGTACCGCGAGAACCCCTCGGGATTGTAAAGCTTGTGAACCTGCACCTGATACGGAGCGTCCGTCCCCTTGAGATGCGCAAGCGCCCCCCTGAAATCCTCGCGCACAATCTGGCTCAAAACGCCGCCAACGGCGCCGAGCGCACCTGCCGAAGCGGTAGGATCGGTCGCATCGGCCTCGATCAACAAAGAAGGTTTGTCGCCGCGCACGATATCGCGCCCGAAATTTTCGGGAATGGAAACGACAAACTGAACCTTCCCCTGCTGAAGCAAAAGCCGGGCCTCGTCCTCCGAAGCGGCCTCGCGCACGATATCGAAGTAAGACGAATTCTTGAGCCCCGCCACAATGCCGCGCGCAAACGGCCCATTATCCTGCGACAAAATGGCAGTGGGCATATTTTTGGGATCGGTATTGATCGCATAGCCGAACAAAAGCAGCTGAACGATAGGAATCATAACGATCATGGCAAAGGTGCCGCGGTCGCGCCGAAGCTGCTTGAGCTCCTTGATCATAATAGCCCACATGCGCCGCAAAGAAGGATAGGCATCAAAGCTCATGGGCCTATTTCTCCCCCTGCAGCCGGGACATGAAATGAATAAAAGCATCCTCAAGCGACGTCTCGGCCTTGGCGCACGCATAGCCCGGCCTGCCGCAAAACGGCTCCATGACCGCGCGAAGCGCCTCCGGGTCCGGCCCGCTCACATGAAGCGTCTCACCAAACAAAGCGGCGGTCGAAACGGCAGGGTCTTTTTCGAGCCCGTCGCCGACCGCAGCCAGATCCGGCCCCCGAAGGGTCCACGTCGTAAGCCCGGCATGGTCAATCACCTGATCGACAGTTCCTTCGACAATCAACTTGCCGTAAGCGATATAAATGATCGCATGGCACCGCTCGGCCTCATCCATATAGTGCGTGCTGACAAGAACGGTCAGCCCCTTGGCGGCGAGATCGTGAATATGTTCCCAAAACTCGCGCCGCGCCTTCGGATCGACGCCCGCCGTAGGCTCATCGAGCAAAAGAAGCTCCGGCTCATGCATGATGCAAGCGGCCAAAGCCAATCTCTGCTTCCAGCCGCCCGACAAGCTTCCCGCAAGCTGCCCGCGCCGCGCCGTGAGGTTCAAATCGCGCAAAGCGCGCTCCACGCGCTCTTTGGGTCTGTCGAGGCCAAACATATCGGCCACAAACGCAAGG
>JAQUUS010000012.1 GCA_028693775.1 Alphaproteobacteria bacterium
CGGCGCATCGAGGCGATGATGTCGGCGCGCAGCTTTACGTTTCTTTGCATCTGGTCGCGGCGCAGGTCGAGAAAGCGGTATTGCAGGCGCGTCGCCTCGCCCGTTTCGGTGTCGTGCTCGGCGTTGACCTGAAGCGGCAGCGGATCGGCTGCGCTTTGGACCAGAAATTCGGTGATATCGACTTCGACTTCGCCGGTCGGGAGTTTGTCGTTCTTGGTGTCGGCAGGGCGTGCGACGACTTTGCCTGTGACCGTCACGACGCTTTCGTTTTTCACCGCTTCAAGCGCGGGCAAGAGCGGGCTGGACCGGTCGATGGCGCATTGCGTCATGCCGTAGTGGTCGCGCAGGTCGAGGAAGAGCAGGCTGCCGTGGTCGCGTTTGCGATGCACCCATCCGGAGAGGCGGACGTTTTGACCTTCGTTGGAAATGCGGAGTTCTCCGCATGTGTGGGTTCGGTATGGATGCATGATTTTACTTGTAGGGCCTGATTGTTTCGAATGGGGGGACATTAGTAATTTATGGTTTTGGCGTCAATTTTCATTTTTAGACGAAAGGGTTAAGGCTCGCCTGAACGCCTTTTTGGGATAGCCTTTTGTGCCGGTTCATTCTTTTGGGGCCTGGAGGGACGGGCCGGGAGGCCTTTTTCTTGAAAAATTACTTTACTCTGCCCTAAAGTCGGGTAGCGTTCGCTTATCCTTCCTTGCTCTTTTCCCATTGCCCGTCGGGGCTTTTGAAAGCTTGTTTGACATGAAATACGGACGGTTGGTCTCGATCCTCGGGGTTCTGGCTCTTTGCGGTTGCACGGAACAGGTCATGGTTGCCAGTAGCGCCGCGTCGATTTATCTGTCTCGCCCCGAGCAGCCCGGTCCGGCCGATACGCGCAGCCAGATTCCTCCTCATGAGGTCTGGTGCTATCGCACCATGGCCGATGTCGATTGCTATGCCAATCCTCAGGACGTTCATGCCAGCAGGCTGGTGAACGTTCAGCCCCAGAATTATTATCCGTTGACGCCACAGGCCTATGAGGCCGAAGTCGCCGGGATGCGGCCTGTTTTTCCGGTCGAAGAACCTGCGAAAGAAGAAAAACAATCGGGGTGGTTCGACTTCGATTTCGATTGGCTTTAGGCCCTAGAGGCTGTTTTTCATAACCGGCCCCGGGATCGGCTTGTTTTTGTTGCGCTTGCTCATATACCAGTCCGTGGTTACCACTGCGGCTGCGCCTGCGAGCATCAGGATTGCCGCTTCGCTTCTGTGCGCCATCAATACGGCGCTCGCTTTATCGGCCGCTTCCATCACATGGTACATTCCTGATATCATGTTATATGGCGCACTTAAGTGCAAATTGGAGACCGTCATCGGCATCCATGCCGGAGCGCTGTCGGCAGCGCTCGAAATATTTTCGTGCGCCCGGGCGACGGACTGAGGATCTCCGGTCACGACTTTTGAGACCGCTTTTGCCGTGAGATCTTCAATCTTGTTGGAAATAGTTACGGCCGCGTTCCATGCGGATACGACTCCGAAAACGCCGAAGGCTCCTTTGCCGAGGTTGTTGATGGTTGTCAAAACCGAGTCGGGGATTGCTTTGTCGCCGAGAGTTCTTTTGAATTTTGAATCGAACATTTATTTTCTCCAAAAATTGTATTCTTTCTATGCTTGAGGAATAGCAGAGGTTCGGCGGTCTGTAAATATGCGGGATTGGGAAGTTCCGGGGCCGTAATCTGGGGCGGGCGCGCGATTTTGAGGGGCTGCTGCTATTCATTATTAAGAATTTATTGTAGGATTCCGGCCGTGATTCTTTTCTGAAATTTTGCCGTTTTGGAGCCTTTGATGGGAAAGCTTGCCAAGAGAAAACGTAAAAATGCCCCCGTTTCCGAAACCGTTGCTCTTCATAGCCTGAAACAGGCTCAGGCTTTGTCCTCGACCGTCAGCAACACGTTCGTTCGCGACCGCATTTCGGATTATACAGAGTTCGCCGTGGCTCTGGCGGATCAGCTTGGTGAACGGGCCAAGGAAGGCTCCAATGACAACGCCTTCGATGACGAACTGAAGGACGGTATCGAGTATTTCGGGAAAATGGCGCGCAGGCTCGACCTGATTTTTTCTGTGTCCCATGCGTCGGGCTATTTGTCTGCGAGAGACCGGGCCATTGTGCATTCGGTTCGCGTTTCCGTCGAAAAGAAACTTGAGGCTTTCGCCGAAAAGGGAAAGGACGGACTTTTTTCGTTTTGTCCCCAGTCTCCGGGCGGCGGCCTTAGAATTCGCATGCATTCCCGTTTTGGACGCTGGCTCGCGGGGATTATGGGCAGAAAAGAAATGCCCTCGACGGAAAGCAAGGATGCCCAGACGACGCTCAAGGAAATCATGGAGCCTGTGGTCAAGGAACTTTCCGAGGCCAAGGCCGATTTCGACGCAGGACGTCTGGACGGCGCTATCGGGCATTACAAAACAATTTTGAAAAGCGATCCGAACAATGTCGATGCCCTGTATGGCCTCGGGACGTCGTATCGGCGCGCCGGGACGGCTTGGGAGGCGCTTGGTCCTTTGGAAAAGGCTCAAAGCCTTTGTTCGTCGAGCACCGAGGTTCTGCTCGGATACAGCTATGCCTTGCTTGAGGTTGAGGATTATGAAAAGGCCCTGACGTTGCTTCAGACCGCCTTGCGGCAGACGCCGGACGATCTTGCCCTGCTTGTCGCGACGGGCTTTTGCCTGCATCTGAAGGGGGATGACGAGAAATCTTTTTCGTCGTTCGAAAAGGCGTTGGCTCTTTCTCCGAATTCCGCCGACGTTTTATGCCAGTTGGGCATTTATTATCATAACCTCGGCAATTTCGATAAGGCCTTCAATTATTTCGCCCGTGCCGTGAAGGCCGCTCCCAAAAACGCGATGGCTGTTTTCGGCTATGGCATTCTTTTGGGGCAATTGCGCAAGACGGAACAGGCTCTCGATTTCCTCGACAAGGCGCTTGCTATTGAGCCGGGAAATGTCAACTTTTTGTACAACAAAGCTTTCCTTTATTTGGCTTCCGGCCAGTATGAGAAAGGGTGGGAGCTTTACGAATACGGGTTGATCGGCAACGGCAAGCGCAAGGTCGCCTTTTTACCGGGCAGACCCGTATGGAAGGGCGAAGCGATTGACGACAAGAAATTGCTTATTCTTAACGAGCAAGGCTTGGGCGATGCCATTCAATTCCTTCGCTATGCGGCGATGTGCAAGGAGCGTGCGCGTGAGGTCTTTGTTTTGTGTCCAAAGCCTCTGGTTCGGTTGTTCGAAGCGTGTCCTTATATCGACAAGGTGTTTTCGGTCGTCGACAGTCGGGCTTACGACGTGCAGATTCCTATGATGAGCTTGCCCCACATTTTTGGGACCACGCTCGAAACCGTTCCATCAAATGTGCCTTACTTTACGGTTCCGCAGGACATTCTGAAACGCTGGGGGAGCAAGATCGTTGCCGCTCAGGGGAAGACAAAGGTCGGCCTTGTTTGGTCGGGCAGCAGGTTTAGCGGAGAAAAACGCGGAGATTTATGCGCGGAGCGCCGGAATATCGATTTGAAGCTTCTTGCGCCCTTGTTGGATCTCGAAAACGTCGCGTTTTTCAACCTGCAAATGGAAAAGGGAAAAGAGCAGATCGCCGCGCTCGGGCTTCAGGACAAAATTGTCGATCCGATGGACGGCGTGGAGGATATGCTCGATACCGCCGCGATCATCGAACATCTGGATCTGGTCATTTCCGTCGATACGTCCGTCGCGCATTTGGCCGGGGCTTTGGGCAAGCCCGTGTGGGTCTTGTCTCGCTTTGATGCTTGCTGGCGGTGGCTCCACAACAGGCCGACATCTCCCTGGTATCCGACGGCGCGCGTGTTCGATCAGCCGAAGTCTCTGGATTGGACGCCCGTTGTGAAGGACGTTGTCGAAGCCTTGAAAGGCTTTGAGCAAAAACAGGCGATTTTATAGTCCGAGCGTTCTTTCCTGTTTGGGAGCCCGGCGGGGTCGGATTGCGTTTTCGACAGTTGGCAGGATGCCGGCTTCCATCTCTTCGAACAGTTTATCGGCTTGGCGTTCGGCTTCGAGGCCTTTGGTCGCGCAACGGTATCTGGTAATAGCGGCATCGCCGAGGCCTGCTGCTTCGAAATCATCGGCTGACATGGCCGTTTGTCCCGGCAGGAGGAAATGAACGCACGCGGCTCCGGCAAGCAGCGCGGCAATGACGCCCGGCTTGCTGTCTTCGATGACGACGACGGCAAGGGGGGTGTCGGTCATGTCGGAAAGCTTTTTGATTCCGATCAGGTATCCTTCCGGGTTCGGTTTCGATTGTTTGACGCTGTCGGCGTCAAGCACGAAGGTGAAGGAGCCGCTGCGTTCTTTTCCGGAAGCGTCGGCGCCGAGAACCTTGAGGTTCGTCCTGACCTGTTCGGGGATGCCGCTGGTGACGACGCCTTGCAGCGTTCCTTGTGCACAAAGGGCGTCTACCATTTCGCACATGTTGTCGCGGGGGTATAGTTTGTAGGCGGACGTTTCGTCGTTGGCGTGGGCTTTATAAAACGCGAGAAGCTCCTTGAGCCATGTTGCCTGCGAAATGAAGCCTTTGGATTCCGGCGTTCCGTTGGTGTCGCACGGCAGGTTGGATATGCGCAGATATTCGCTGTAGGCCCACCAATAGATATTTTTGTCTCCCGCGCCGCCGAGCTGCATTTCGACCTTTTGGAGCTCGCCTTGAGCGTTTGGCACGCGGAATTGCTGGCGCGTCGTCATATAGGTGTCTTTGAGATCGAGGCCGTATTTTTTGGATACTTCCTTGAGCTTGGCAATGTGCAGGGGTTCGCTGTCGACGAGAACACCGTCGACATCCCACAAAAGGGCGCGTTGATAACGATGGGCGGTATTCATAAAAAAACAGATCCCGACTATTAAGGTCTCGAATGTACGTCACCGTACATGACGGAAATAGTTTCAGCAGCAAAAAACACCCGCAAAACGCCGGTAACCTTAATCCGGTTTTGTGAGGCTGTCCGGCAGCCTAGTGCTTGACGACGTCGTCCGTGCCGTCTTTCGGTTTTGCCGGGACAACTTCGGCGGCTGCGTTTTCGTCCCACTCGATGGGGGTTAAAGGACGCACCAGCGCGTGTTTCAGGACGTCGTCAACCGTATCCATGAACAGGATGCTCATGCCCTTTTTGACGTTGTCGGGGATTTCGGAAAGGTCCTTTTCGTTTTCCTTCGGGATCAGGACGGTCTGGATGCCGCCGCGCAGGGCTGCGAGCAGTTTTTCCTTGAGGCCGCCGATGGGAAGGACGCGGCCGCGTAACGTGATTTCGCCCGTCATGGCCACGTCTTTGCGCACGGGGATGCCCGTCAGCACCGAGACGATGGATGTTACCATGGCGACGCCCGCGCTGGGGCCGTCTTTCGGCGTTGCGCCTTCCGGCACATGCACATGGATGTCGCGTTTGTCGATGTAGGGCGGCTTGACGCCGAACGCGATCGCGCGCGCCTTGACGTAGCTTTCGGCCGCCTGGACGGATTCCTTCATCACGTCGCCCAGTTTGCCGGTTGTCGTGACTTTGCCTTTGCCGGGCATGCTGACCGCTTCGATGGTGAGCAGCTCGCCGCCGACTTCCGTCCATGCGAGGCCCGTCGTGACGCCCACAAGATCTTCGGGCTCGACCTCGCCAAAGCGGAAGCGCTTGACGCCCGCATATTTTTCGAGATTGCGGCGCGTGATGTGCATGTTTTTCGTTTTGCCGCCGACGATCTCCTTGAGCGATTTGCGGGCAAGGCTCGCTATTTCGCGTTCGAGGCTGCGGACGCCGGCTTCGCGCGTGTAGTAGCGGATAAGGTCCCGGACCGCGTCTTCGGAAACCGAGAACTCGCCTTTCTTGAAGCCGTGATCCTTCTGGATTTTCGGCATCAGGTGGCGCTTGGCGATTTCGATCTTTTCGTCTTCGGTGTAGCCCGAAAGGCGGATGATCTCCATACGGTCGAGCAACGGCTGCGGCATCTTGAGCGTGTTGGCCGTGCAGACGAACATGACGTCGGAGAGGTCGTAGTCGACTTCGAGATAGTGGTCGCTGAATGTGTGGTTCTGTTCGGGGTCCAGCACTTCAAGCAGCGCCGAGGACGGATCGCCGCGCCAGTCCGCGCCGAGCTTGTCAATTTCGTCGAGCAGGAACAGGGGGTTCGACGATTTACCCTTCTTCATGCCTTGCACGATCTTGCCCGGCATCGAGCCGATGTAGGTGCGGCGGTGGCCCCGGATTTCGGACTCGTCGCGGACGCCGCCCAGCGACATGCGCACGAAATTACGTCCTGTCGCGCGGGCGATGGATTTGCCCAGCGACGTTTTGCCGACGCCCGGAGGGCCGACGAGGCACAGAATGGGGCCTTTGATCTTGTTCTGGCGCTGTTGGACGGCAAGGTATTCGAGAATGCGCTCTTTTACCTTGTCGAGGCCGTAGTGATCTTCGTTCAGGATTTTTTCGGCGCCCTTGAGGTCGCGGCGCACGCGGGTGCGGTCCTGCCACGGAATGCCTAAAATCCAGTCGAGATAGTTGCGCACGACCGTGGATTCCGCGGACATCGGGCTCATGCTCTTGAGCTTTTTGATTTCCGTTTCGACTTTTTCGCGCGCTTCCTTGCTGAGCTTCTTTTCGCCGAGCTTCTTTTGGTATTCCTCGGCTTCGTTGCGGCCGTCTTCGCCTTCGCCCAGCTCTTTCTGAATGGCTTTCATTTGCTCGTTCAGATAGTAGTCGCGCTGCGTTTTCTCCATCTGCTTCTTGACGCGCGTGCGGATTTTCTTTTCGACCTGAAGGACGTCGATTTCTCCTTCCATGTAGCCGAAAATCGTTTCAAGCCTTTGATTGACCGAGGCCGTTTCGAGCAACGCCTGCTTTTCGGAAATTTTCAGCGCGAGATGCGCGGCAATGGTGTCGGCCAGCTTGGCGTGGTCTTCGATCTGGTTGATCGTCACAAGCACTTCGGGCGTAATTTTCTTGTTCAGGCGGACGTATTGGTCGAACTGGCCGATCACGGCGCGCGCAATGGCGTCGAGTTCGTTCCGGTCGCCCACGAATTCCTCGATGGGTTCGGCGAAGGCCTGGAAAAAGTTCTGGTTTTGGGTAAATTGCGTGACCTTGGCGCGGTTGGATCCTTCCACGAGCACTTTGACCGTTCCGTCAGGCAGCTTGAGCAACTGGAGGACCGTTCCGATCGTGCCAACCGTGTAGAGGTCTTCGCGCGAGGGATCTTCCTGAGACGACGTTTTTTGCGTCAGCATCAGGATGTGTTTATCCTCCTGCATCACGTCTTCGAGTGCGCGCACGGATTTCTCGCGCCCCACGAACAGGGGGACGACCATGTGCGGGAAGACGACGATGTCGCGCAAAGGCAGGATGGGGTAGAGCGCGCCGCCAGATGCTTGAGTATCCATTCAGATTCCTCTTGGTTCCTTCTTCGTTGTATCCCGTATATGGTTGCGCAAAGTGACCATATCAAGGGTCCAAACACAAGCCTTTGAGTACCATTGTGAATATATCGGTTGTGCAAGGATTTTTGCGTTCGCGAACTGCGCGAAGGCGGTCTTTTAAGGGCTTCGAAAAGCTTTCTTTTTGTTTTTCCTTCGTTTTCGTCCTCGCCGATTCCCTTATGGTTTTGGAGTGCTTGCCGCTTTTTGCCGGTTGCACTGGGCTGCGATTTTTGCCTCTTTGCGGCTCAGGTCGGTGAGGCTCGTTTCGATGTTCGTTTTCGCCTGCGCGCCGTATTTTTCCTCGAAATAATCTGTGCGGTAGAGGTTATCCGCGTCGAGGCTTTGCAGGAACGCGATGCGGCCTTTGAGCCATGCGGTCTCTGTATAATTTCCGTGCTCGATGCGCAAGTTTCGTTCGTAACGCGCGAATTCTTCGGGCTCGCGGCCGAGGATCGACATGTCGAGATCGACGAAGAGTTTTTCGTCGTTCGTTTGCGGCGTCATTTTGTAAATTTGCGTGTGAAGAATCAGGTTCTTGGCTTGCTCTATCGTTTCCCGGTCAAAGCCCCATTCTGCGGCGGTCCGGGCCATCAGGGCGGCGCTGCGTTCTTCGTTTGTCGGACGGTCGGGGTTCTTTTCCATCACCGTGTTGTAGACGGCGTCATGGAAAATCCAGCCGAGTATAAAGGCTTTCGGGTTTTCGATACGGTCTTCGATCTTTTGCAGATGGTTGAGGCCGTCGACGACGTGCGACAACGCATGATAACGCCGCGTGTTTTCGCCGTAGAGCGTCCGGACCGTTTCGTAGGCTGCGTTGGCGTTGGGGACGCCGTTGCGCTTGAAGAAGCCCTTGATGCGGAGTTCTCCGAACACGTCAATTTGCTCAAGCATCGTGAGGAACGCGTTGCGGATATCTTTTTCGGGCGTTCCTTCGTTGTTGGCGAACACCTGGAGGGAGCCGTAGTCGGCTTCGACGATGGCGTCGAGGATGTGTTCGATTTTCTTCTCGGTTGTGTATTGGCTTTCGGCGCGGCGTCTCACCTGTTCGGGCGAAAGATTCTGCCTGCGCTTGAGCCGCCCGATGCGCGTTTCAAGATCGGCGTCCACCACCATGACGTTGTGATTGGCGAGATGCGTGAGGTTGGCTTCGGGCAGAAGCGCGGAATCGATAAGGATGACGCCGCTTGCCACGCTGCTTTGGAGGTTTTTGCGGAGGCGGCGCAGGATGTGCGGGCTCATCATTTTGTTGTAGATGGCCATCGCTTCGGGATTTCCGAACAGGATTTGCCCGAGTTCGCTTCGGTTGATCGAGTAGCCGTCGTCGTTCCAGAGGCTTGCGCCCGGATTCACGACCATCGGCCCAAAGATTTCGGCGACGTTTTTGCGCAAGGTCACATAGGTGGATTCTTCGCGCTCGCTCAAAATATCGTGCGCGATCTTGTCCATGTCTTCGTGATGCAGGGGGATGCAGAGCTCAGCCGCTATTTTGTTGAAGGCGCGGCAGATGGTCGTTTTCCCGGCTCCGCTGACGCCAGTGATGCCGTAGGGGTATTTGTGCCCGAGGCGCGCTGTGAGCTCGGCAATCGTGCTGGACGGCGCGAGCCCGGTTGCGTCGCCGGATTCTTTCAGGACGTTTTTGACAAGGCTGGAGCTGATGAAATCCTTGCCGGGCGTCGAGGGGAAATAGAAAGTGATCCTTTGCTTTTCCTTGAGGGTGGCAGGTTCTTGCGGCTTGCTGTTTTCCTTAAGGCTTTGATAGTTGAAGACGGTCTGGTTTTCGTTGAGGGCCGGGCGTTGCCGCTTTTTTTGGCGTTCGAGCTGCTCGACGAGATCTTTCAACGCGGATTCCGTGGCTTGCTTCTTTTGCCGGTCTTGATCCCAGCGGTCGTAGAGCTCTTGCACGATCTGCGCTTCGTATTCCTGCCCGCTGCGCATGCCGCGCACAAGCACGTCGACTTCCTGCTCGTCGAGAAAATCGGTGAACAATCCCGAAAACGACATGACGCGGACGTTCGGGAGGTGCCGGAGCGCATGTTGCGCGTTGGTTTCGAGCTCGGCGAGCGAAAACTCAGGGCTTTTGTCCGGATTGATGCCGATGCCCACGATAACTTCGTCGAAAATTTCGGCGAGTTTTTCGATGACGTCGATGTGTCCGTAGGTGATGCCCCTGAAACTGCCCAAATAGGCGGCTTTGATTTCTTCCGACATTTTTTTCGCTCCGCCGTTTGTTGGCGTTATTTGTGTTACACGCAAGGATAGCATTGCATCCTATTGATTTTATAGTGTAATTTTGGCTGTTTTGGTTGCGGGCGTTAACCATGTTTCGGTAGGGAAAACAAGGCAGTTTCGGGAAAGGGAAACGATCTTTCTCTGTCGCGGATGATTATTTCGCCGGTTTGTGCCAAGATTGGGCGGTTGTTGGGGAAATCATTTTATGTCGTCTGCTTTTTGCGAACTTCTCGACGGCGTCAGGCCGTTTAAGGTCGGGCCGGATTATATCGCCAAGCGCCTCGACGCGCGAAGCGCCGTTTTGGCCTTGCCGGATCCGAGGGGCGTCGAGAGGTCGGCGGCCAGAATTCCAGACGTTCCTGTCGAGGTTATTTTATCGACGGGGGCCGAAATTCCTCAATGCATCGCCCGTTTGTTCGACAGATCCGAGCACAAGGATTTCTTTTTGAAGAATCCGGATTTTATTTTCGAAGGGCTTTGCCTTAACGGACGCGGGTTGCCTGTGACGACGTTCGTTCACAAGGGGTGTCTCGATAAGTTCGGGGAAGGCGACGAGGCTGTCGAAGCCGTTTTCTGGCATGAATATATTCATGGCGCTGAGGGGATTTACGCTTGCGGAGATACATATGTGCGGACGCGGAATCCCTGGTCGTTCGAGCTTCAGACTCTTTTGTCGGATTTGGACGTCGCTTCAGCCGGAGGGGAGAACCCCGTTTTGAATCCGAAAAACCCCGCGTCCGATTATTATCGCTATCTTTTGCGCGGGCTCGATGTGCAGCAAAACGTTTCCGAGCTTTTCGCGACGGTCGGAGAAATGGTTTTGAGCCATGTGCGGAGCGGCGGCGCTTTGCCGAGGCGGAAAAAGGATTTTTCGAAGTTCCTTGTCAGCCGCCTGCCCAAAGGGCCTGCGGAAAACTTTTCCCGGGACTGGACGTGGGAGTCGAAACGGTTTTTCCAGATATACAACGCCTATGGACCCGAGCCGCAGGAGGCGCTTCACGCCTATCTTCCCGAAGCCGTCGAGCGGATCGGAGAGATGTACGGATGCAGCCCTTTGATGCGGTTGAGCCGGTCCGAGCCTAGATATCCACGTCTCTCGCGAAACGCGCATTCTCCTGGATGAACTGAAAGCGAAGCTCGGCTTTGCGGCCCATCAGGCTTTCGACCAGAGTTTCGGTTTCCTTGATTTCGTCCTGCACGTTCTCAACCCCAATCGTGACGACGACGCGGAGCAGGGAGCGTGTCTTCGGATCCATGGTCGTTTCGCGCAATTGCGAGGGCATCATCTCGCCAAGGCCTTTGAACCGGCTGATTTCGATTTTGCCCCGGGCGTTGAAATCCGTTTTCAAGAGCTCTTCCTTGTGATCGTCGTCGCGTGCGTAGCGGATTGTGTTGCCTTGCGTGAGGCGATAGAGCGGCGGTTGCGCGAGGAAAACCCGGCCCGCATCGATCAGGCCCGGCATTTCACGGTAGAAGTAGGTCATAAGCAGCGAGGCGATGTGCGCACCGTCAACATCGGCATCGGTCATGATGATGATGCGGTCGTAGCGCAGTTTGTCGAGGTTGAACTCCGATCCCATGCCGCATCCGAGGGCCTGGGCGAGGTCCTGGAGTTCCTGATTGGCGCGAAGCTTATCGACAGTCGCGCTGGCGACGTTCAGGATTTTGCCGCGCAGGGGCAAGATCGCTTGCGTTTCGCGTTTTCTTGCCTGCTTGGCTGAGCCGCCTGCGGAATCGCCTTCGACGAGGAAGAGTTCTGTGTCCAGCGCCGAGCTTTTTGAGCAGTCGGCCAGTTTGCCGGGAAGACGCAGCCTGCGCGTGGCGGATTTGCGCGCGAGCTCACGCGCCTGCGAGGCGCGCTGGCGTTCTTCGGCGCGGAAAATCAGCTGGTCGAGCAGGGCTTTGCTGCTGGCGGCGTCCGAGACGAGCCAGTGGTCGAAGTGATCCTTGACCGTTTGATCGACAAGGCGAAGCGCGTCCGCCGTTGCGAGTTTTTCCTTCGTTTGGCCCTGGAACTGCGGGTTCTTGATGAATAGCGACAGCAAAATGGCTGCCGAGCCGAAAGCTTCGTCGCCCATGATGGCGGCAGCGCGGCGGTTGTTGATGAGCTCGCCATAGGCCCGAAGCCCGCGCAGAAGGGCCGAGCGCATGCCGCTTTCGTGCGTTCCGCCTTGCGGCGTGTGAACTGTATTGCAATAGGAGCTGCAAAAACCTTCGCTGTCCGCAGGCCATGCCACGGCCCATTCGACACGACCCTGATCGTCGGGCAGGTCGGCGACACCCGCGAACATTTGCGGCGTGAGCGTTTCGCGCGAGGCCAGCGTGGAGGACAGGTAGTCTTGCAAGCCTCCGGGAAAGTGCAGGACGGCTTCGGCCGGGGTTTTGTCCTCGTCCTTGATGAGTGAGGGGTCGCATTTCCAACGGATTTCAATGCCGCGAAACAGATAGGCTTTGGCGCGCGCCATGCGGAAAAGCGAATTGGGTTTGTATTTTGCCTTGGTTCCGAAAATGTCCGCGTCGGGATGAAATGTGATGGTCGTTCCCCGGCGGGTGGTTGTGCCGGTCTTCTTGAGTTTGCCTTGCGGAAGGCCCCGGCTGTAGCGTTGGACAAAAACTTCCTTGTCGCGCGCGACCTCGACGGTCAGGTCGTCGGACAGCGCGTTGACGACCGAAATGCCGACACCGTGCAGACCGCCGGACGTTTCGTAGACTTTGTTCGAGAATTTGCCGCCCGAGTGCAGCATGGTCAGGATAACTTCGAGGGCGGATTTTCCGGGGAATTTGGGGTGATTGTCGACGGGTATGCCGCGTCCGTTGTCGCGGATCATGACGACGTTTTCGGGCTTGAGCTCGACGTCGATGAACGAGGCGTATCCTGCGACAGCTTCGTCCATTGAGTTGTCGAGGACTTCCGCAACGAGATGGTTCATTGCTGTTTCGTCCGTGCCGCCGATGTACATGCCGGGGCGGCGGCGCACGGGCTCAAGCCCTTCGAGGACTTCGATGTCGTTGGCGTCGTAGGTTGCGTTTTTTCTTTTGCTGTTTGTGGGGAATAAGTCGCTCATTTTCCTTCGTAACTTCCTGTTCTCTTCCTCGTATGTCTACACCGATTCGGCAGAATAATCGTAAAAGCAGGAATTGAAAGCGAATTAACCATGTTTTGTTCTATGACGGGGGCAATGGCGCGTTTATTGTTTCATCAAGGCTTTTTAAGTCGATATTGAGGTGGATTATGGAAGATTTTTCGAACGGTCAATATCGAACCGGTGACTGGATCCGGTTCAATCCGAATGCCGTTTGCGCCGGAAACGATGTGGCCGGATGTATCGTGGCCGTTGCGCCGCTCGACCCCCAAAGCGACCGTTTGGCAAAGAGGCTCATGGAAGAGTATCCCGATTTGCGGGGCGGCGAGCCTGTTTATCGGGTTCATCTGGACGTTCCGGTTTATCCGGGGGATTCCGATTACCGCGAAGACAAAGGCGAGCAAAAACAGGTTCGCAGCATTCTTTATCCGGTTACGCGTTTTGA
>JAQUUS010000265.1 GCA_028693775.1 Alphaproteobacteria bacterium
AGCCCTTCCGCCATGCCGAGGCCCGCGCGCAAAACAGGAACGATGCAGGGATCGTGGATGTCGAGCGTCGGCGCTTCCATTTCCGTGATTGGGGTTCTGATGTGGCGCGTTCTCATCGGAAGGTCGCGCGAAATTTCATAGCCGATCAAAAGAGAGATCTCGCGAAGCATTGAGCGAAAGCCGAAGGAGCGGCACTGCTGCTCGCGCATGAGGGTCAATTTGTGCTGGATGAGCGGGTGGTCGACGCAGAAAAAATTGGGATACTGCTTGAACGTTTTCATTGCTTATCCTTTGTTATCCATGCAAAGTTTTTTTTGGAATCTGCTTCATTTATGCGGCGTTGCCAAGATTTAAGTATGGTTTACGCATCGCGGCGAACATCCTTGAGCTAGGCTTTTTTGTAGTTCGCGCCGACGGCGGCGGTGACCGATTCGTAGCCATCGCGTTTCAGCAGGGCCGCCAATTCCTCGGTTATATGCTTGACAACAAACGGGCCTCTGAAAACCATCGAGGTCAGGAGCTGGACAAGCGAGGCGCCTTCGCGGATCTTTTTGTAGGCGTCTTCTCCCGTCGATACGCCGCCGCAGCCGATCAGGGGGACTTTGCCGCCTGTTAGCTGGTACATCGTTCCGAGAAGCTTGGTCGACAGGTCGAAAATCGGTTTGCCGGACAGGCCGCCTGCTTCTTTCGCATGAGGCGAGTCGAGCGACGCCGGGCGCATGGCCGACGTGTTGCTGACGATCATGCCGTCGATGCCGGATTCGAGGACGACTTCGGCGATGGTTTGGGATTGCTGCTCCGTTTGATCGGCGGAGATCTTGACGAGGAGTAGGGGCTTTTTGATCAAGGTTTCGTGCGCTTCCTTGAGGCGGTCCAGAAGCGCTTTGAGTTTGTCTTTTTCTTCAAGCTCGCGTGAGCAGGCTTCGTTGGGGCACGAGACGTTGATTGTGACAAAACTCACGAAGGGGGCAAACTTTTTCAGGCCGTCGATATAGGCTTGTGCGTCGTCGGGGCAGTTGTCCCCGCGGGATATGTTGACGCCGACCGTGCCACGTTTTTCGTGAGGCGTTTCGTCGTACCAGACTTCCATATGCCGCAAAAACTTCTCGAAGCCGATGCTGTTGAAGTTGAATCTGTTGATGAGGGCTTCGGCTTTCGCGATTCGCCACATGCGGGGCTTGGGATTGCCCGGCTGGGGATGCGGGGTGACGCCGCCGACCTCGATGGACGAAAATCCGAGCTCAAAAAGCTCATTGATGATTTCGGCTTGCTTGTCGAAGCCTGCCGCCATGCCTATGGGGTGATTGAGGGTCAATCCGCAAAACGCCGATTTCAGACAGGGATCGATCCGCATCCTGGGGGGAGGGATGAGCCTGTTTTTAAGGCAATTCAACGCCAAATTGTGAGCGAACTCGGGGTCCAGCGTGAATATAAACGGTTTGAGCAGCGGGTATGTGTCGAAGGGTAGAGAAAACACTGTTTCCTCCAAATGAAGCCATGTTTTGTGATTGGCGACAATATATATCGTTGCGCTCGAAATGCACATAAAAAAAGGCGGGAGAAATCTCCCGCCTTTTTGTTCTTTCGAAAAGTCCGTTTATTTCCCTTTTCCCTTAACTGCGGGAGCGGCGGCGGGAACTCCGGGGTCCGCTTCAGGAACCGGGGCTGCCGCTGCGGGGGCTGCTCCCTTCGGGGCGTCCTGGAAGTTCATTCCGGCTTTCTTCAGGTTCTCAAGGATGTCTTGAGCGACCCTGTTGTCTTGCTTGGCGAGATTCGAGACGCCTTTGACAAGATTGCCGATCTGGACTTTTGCCTTCTCGACTTGAGCCAGAAGGGTCGCTTGCTTGACCTTGGCTTCGCCAAGAACAGTGTGATCCGCGACCAGAAGCCACGTTTGCATGCCGAGAAAGCCGACGAATGTAATCGTAAGCAGAAAAAGCGGCAGCATGACCGAACCGGTGGGTTCTTTATCGTACAACATGAGGACTCTCCTTACTTCTTAGCAGGTTGTTCTTGCAGCGTGATGCCTTCGGCCGCGAGAAGCGAACGCAATTGCGTGTCTTTGTGCTTGACGGCGGCTTCGGCGATGATCCTGACAACGGCTTGATCGATCTGGAGAACAGCCTGTCCTTGTGCGACGGCTTCCTGATGCGAGACAAGCTCTCTTTGGGCTGCGCGGTTTGTGATGGCAAGCGACAAGTTTGTCACAAACAAGATCAATGCAAGAAAGGTTAGCGGCAGTGTTGCCGAAAAGGTCTTATTCATTGGTGTATCTCTTTGCTCTGGGTGAGGATAGAGGAAACTGGCGCGACCCTATCATGCGTATATTCGATTCGCAAGGATCGCGCTTTGCGCGCATGCGAAGCGGAGAGGCTGTGGGCCTTTCCGCTTAATGCACAAGGTTGTTATTTCAAATAATCTTTCACAAGGATTTCGGCGATTTGAACGGAATTAAGCGCCGCGCCCTTGCGCAGATTGTCTCCGACAATCCACATATTAAGGCCGTTTTTGACCGTCGGGTCTTTGCGGATGCGGCTGACAAAGACGTCGTCTTCGCCTACGCATTCGACCGGCGTGACGAACGCGCCCTCGGACGGGCGGTCGACAACGGTCAGGCCCGGCGCTTTTTGCATGGCCGCTCTTGCCTCTCCGGGAGTGATCGGATTTTCGAATTCCACATTCACGGCCTCAGAGTGGCAGATAAAGGCCGGAACGCGCACGCATGTGGCAGATACGCTGATGTTCGGGTCGAGGATTTTATGCGTTTCGTCGACCATCTTTTGCTCTTCCTTGGTCGAGCCGTTGTTGAGAAAGTCGTCGATGTGAGGGATGCAATTGAATGCGATTTGCTTGTCAAAAACCT
>JAQUUS010000013.1 GCA_028693775.1 Alphaproteobacteria bacterium
CTGCTGGTCGTACCGATGTCGATCAGGCTCTTGATCGAAAGATCGAGGTTCGCAAAAACGACGCCATTTTCGTAGCTGCCAGCAACGCTGATCGAAAGCCCCGTTTCGATACTGTCCGTGCTGACGGTGTTCGTGCTGGAGCTGGTGGTCGAAGCGTTGGTCGTGCCGCTGACGTTCGACGAAACGTTAGTCCCCACCTGCGAAATATAGCGTTGCGTTCCGCCGACCCTGAGAGAAGCCGTCGAACCCGACACGAAGGTAAGCTGCGGATTACTGATCGTTTGAACGCGGCCCTTGGTGGCGATAAAGGATGCGATGGCATTTGCGGAAATAACGCCCGAAGTCACTGCGCCGAGACTAACGCTGCCCCTGGTGGTCGCCGCCGATGTCAATGCGTTGGTCAGAGAGAAGGCAGGGCTCTTCGTTGTGTCGGTCGTGTAGGAGCTCCAGTTGATGCCGGGCGCACTCTCGCGATTAAGCGTCACTTCCCAAATATACATTTGCAAAACGATCAGCGGACGCTCGGTCCGAAGCTCTGCCAAGTAACGGGACACACGCTCCTCAACGTCAACCGTCGCAGTGTAGACAATGTTGCCGCCCTGATCGTCAACCGTCGCTTCCTCGCCGTCGCCCAAAAGCTTGTTGATCGCTTCGACAATCGTATTGCTGGTCGAATTGTTTGGCGTATTGGAGGACGAATTAAACGCCGAAGAAGAGGAAGAAGACGAAGAAGAAGTCAACGACGCACTGCTAATAGAGCGAACGACAGGCGGAATGCTGACGATAAAAGTTTCCTTCTCGGAAAGCTCAATGGAGCCGCGACGATATGTGCAAAACACTTTCGCCGCCGAGCAGATTTTCTGTATGACTCTGGGCAAAGGTCCACGCAAGTTCATCACAGTCACGAGGCGCGCCCCGAACGAACCAGTATCCCACGCCAGAGAAATGTCCGTTCCCGACAAAACAGCCTGCAAGGCAGCCGTAACCGGAACGGCATTCAGGTTTGTCGTAGGAATATAGATATCGCTCGGTAATTCTTCGGAAGAAGTCAGGCGGTGCTCTCGCAGGCCCGATTTAAGATTCAGCGTAACGATCGCCGGATCGGTATCGCCACGAACGACATCGTCCCGTTCAGGCACAGCGGCGACGGTCATATCGCGATCATTTCCCTGCTTAACCGTCGGAATGTCAGACGCCGCGCACGCGACAACGCCTAACGCCAAGGTTAGCACGAAGACCCTTTGCCATATCCGATGCACCACGCAAAAGCCCCTAAAAATAAAGGTAAAAGTACAGCCAAGGAGAGCCCATCCGTCACATAAACGGATAGACTCTTTAGCTAATTTGCTCGGACGAGGTTTATTTTTAGTTAACCGGATTTAACAAAGGGTTATGTGGCTTTTCGGCCATAATCGTTCAAAAAAAGATCCTCAACGAAGCGCAGACAGCTCAAGTTCGCCTGAAATGCCCACCTCCTCTCTTGAGTAAAAACGAGTTAAAGCTGTCCACCGATTTGTTCCGCACGAAGGCGCTTAGAAAAACCCCTTAAAAAACCAACACATAAATGACCAAACCATACGATTTTCCAGAATCGCCGCGAGCGATCAAAAAATGGAAAAACAACGTCGATACCGTTCGCGCACGAGATCTCCAAAGAGCCGTAACGAGCATTGTCCTCATGGGCGGACTTGCTCCGGAAAACAGCCACGCAGGTACCGCAGCCTGCTCGATGTATCAGGCTCTATTGAGATCCGAGGCGCAAACGGACATTGCCAGCGCCCTGAATCTTTCAAACGTCTGCGTAACGCTCGAAACCAACAGCATGGTTTCGACGTTCGCCAGCGGCGGATTGCCGGAATCGCGCGGACTTGGCCTTTTCAGCCATCTGGACAAAATCTTCGAGGCTGACATAACGACCGGAGTTTTCGTTGCCGGAGATCTTCTGGAAAGCAACAAAGCCACAATCGAACAAAAAAGCATAGCCGCCCGCAAAACGATCGACCAGCTTCCGAACTATGTGCAAGCGCAGCGCGCTTCATCCGCTCCCGACGTCTACAAAACAGAACGGCAGCTATCCCTGACCGTGATCGCCTGCCTCGAAAGAGTATTACTTAATCTTCCCGACAAGGATCCCAGCATTCCGCTCGCCGTCAAACAATACCGCGAAGCCGTCAAGACCTATTCCAACGAAGCACAAGGAGGAGATCCGCTTCACGCCGCCTCGCGCGTCGCAGGCGTATGCTCAAGAGTGCTGTCGAACAAACCGTCCGTCCAGCAAGAAGTCCTGGATATTTGGGAACAACTAATGGACCGCGCCGGTCAAAAGAACCCCGTTCGCACCTACGAAGAAGCCAAGCATCACATTCCGAGCCAAAGCGAAGCGTTCACGGAGCGTGCGGAACAGATATGGTCAAAATACTCCCGCATTGCAGCCGACGCATCCCCACAGCAGCCCGCCCCTGCACCGCATATTTGAGGATGCATATTTTCTGAACCTACGAGGCCGGAAAAAGCTTGGCTTGCGAACTGTCCGCAGGCGTTTGTCCGCGCGCAGGCTGCAACCCCGCATCGTCCGAAACGCTTTTAGGCTGCGACACCTCGGCTGCGGCAGCCTTTTCCATCCGCTGCTGGATGTGCGCATGCACCTCTGGATCGTCATCATGCGTCAATTCCGAATTGAAATACTCGGCCGCCGCAACGATCTTTTTGGCCAACGTATCGGTATATCCTTCAAAAACGCCCTTATCGCTCATTTGCCGCAAAGTCGTGAACATAGCGGCCGGATTATTGATTTCAACGAACGCCTCTCTCGACCACCAAACGAACTGCATACCGATACTCCCGACGTTTTTCTTCACAATCGAGGCGTTCGGCGAAAGCTGTGTCTCCTCCGGACGCCCCGGAAGATTGAAATAGTTTGAGACCGCATCCCTGACGTCCTGAGACGTAAAGTCTTCGGGCTTGACGCCCAAACGATGCATCCCCAACCGCCAATGTATTTCCTGAACCGCAAGAAAATTTTCGTAATAATCCTTTGGCGTTTTTCTGGCCTTCATGTCGTCCATGACCGCCTGAAAATGATACTCGCTCGACGAAGAAAGCATGCCGGCAAATCGGGCCTGACGCCGATGTTCGCACGTCAGTGCGCCAACGCCGGCCTTTGCCAAAGCTTCGCCAGCAGCCCAATCGGCATCCATTTCATTGTAATAATCAAGGACCCTCTGAAAATCCTTGTTGATGAGTTGCAACTGATCCCAGTGCTCCATCTCATGAAGTTCATTGAAAAGCAGAAAAAGCCCGTCGTCCTCTTTCGGATCGATCAAAGCTTCCGAAATCCCCGTATTGCGCGCCAAAAGTTTTACGACCGGCTCAGTGTCATGAACGATCATAAAGCCGTTTTGCATAACGCGAATTGAAACCGGCGATTTATCGATTTCATCTTCGCTCAAAACACCGACAATAAGACGCGGCATTTTCTCAAAAAGGAAGTAATACCAGATGGGCGATTTAGGATCGTGTGCCCCCGTATACCCGCGCTCCCTGATCGTATCGAAGTTGACACAAAGCGCCCTGTTCTTCTCGGCCAAAATGCATGTATTTTTGCCCGCACCAATACATTCATTGGGGCGATTGGCTGCTTGCATCGAATAATTTTTTGCCGTCTCTTCCCTAAATCCTTCGCCAATCAGCCCTTCGTCCTGAATGCGCTTAAATATTTGGCTCCCTCTTTCCTCGATCTTCTCATCGCTTTCGAGCTTACTGTAGCGCATCAGTTCTTCATGATGCTTGAAATCGGCGGAGTTAAAAATACCGATCTTATAAACGCCGCCGGTATGGCTATGCACGCCCTCTTGGCTCAAATGGCCATTTTCAATCTCTTCTTTGGAAAGGACATACATGCATTACCCCGCGTGCGCAGGTGAAATCACAGCCGGATCAAGCTTCGAAAAAGAATGAGCGCCATAAACCGCGCGTCCCGGCTTCTCAGAAAAATCTTGCCGTTTTTTCATTCCAAAATTGCTTAATATAAATTTACCAATACACAGATCATTATAATCCACAGCAATTAAAAACAAATGAAACGGCCCGAAACGGCAAATAGCCGCTATCTTTGGAAATTCTCGGATTTTATGGATGCCCCGGAAGGGGAATTGGTGGACCTGATCGGGATCGAACCGACGACCTCAACATTGCGAACGTTGCGCTCTCCCAGCTGAGCTACAGGCCCTTAACGCGGCAAGGGGGTCTTTATCCTCGCGCCGAGGGCTTCTGTCAAGCGTTCATGCAGTCCAAATTTTATCCGCAATAGCCCGATATATGGCCGAAATCGTATTTTCGGGCGCTGACAGCGTTAACGGCGCTCCGGAATCGGATTTTTGGCGAATTTCGATATCCAGCGGAATTTCGCCCAAAAACGGCACCTTCAGCTTCTCGGCCTCGGCCTTTGCGCCTCCGTGACCGAAAATATTGGTGTGTTCGCGGCAATGAGGGCATTCAAAATAACTCATATTCTCGATAATCCCCAAAATCGGAACGTCCGTTTTCCGGAACATCTCCAAGGCCTTGCGGGCATCGAGCAAAGCGATGTCCTGAGGCGTCGAAACGATAACGGCCCCTGCCAGCGGAATGCTCTGAGCCAAGGTCAGCTGCGCGTCTCCCGTCCCCGGCGGCAAATCGACCACAAGAACGTCCAGATCGCCCCAATCGCCATCCTTGAAAAACTGCATAATCGCACCACTGACCATAGGTCCGCGCCAAATCATGGGTTGATCCTCGTCGATCATGAACCCCATCGACATCACCTTGATGCCGTCGCGTTCAAGCGGTTCAACAAGGCCGTTGTCATCCTGGCTGAGCGTTCCCGAAAGCCCCATCAGGCGCGGAATCGACGGACCATAAATGTCGGCATCCATAAGCCCGGTTCGCAGTCCTTTTTGAGCAAACGCAGCCGCAAGATTGACCGCCGTCGTGGATTTGCCAACGCCGCCCTTGCCGGATGCAACGGCAATAATACGTTGAATATTCGGAAACCTGAGCTTTTCCGGCGCTTGCTTGCGATCATGGCTCCGATGCTCGTGCTTGTGATCGCCTCCTTTATGAGCCGTAAAAATAACAGCCGATGCGCAAACACCGTCCACAGACACAATGGCGTCATCTATCCGTTTTTTCAGTTCGTCGAGCTCGGCGTTCTTGCCGGGCTCAACCTCAACGATCAGATTAACCTTCGTCCCCTGCTCTTCCTGCGAAAACGTCATTCCGACGATCATGCCGTCGGACACAATGTTTTTCCCTTTCCAATCAACATGTTGTATGGCTGAGCGGATCGAATCTTCGGTAATTTGCGTCATTTCAAGCAACACCCTGTTTTTATTCAAATAAGGCTTGTATCATACCCATTCGCACATAACATGTCCTAATATAGGCACTTCACATTACAAAACCATATGCAGCACGAAGTAAACAATCATGTTTCGATCAAATTGGGCAATTTAAGGAAATCCGCCTCCGTATGCGCACAACAAATCGAAAAGCAAATTCTCCTGTCCCTTGAGGCCCACGATCTCATCCTGACCCTCCCGACGCCACAAGAAAAAGTCGTTGCGTGGGAGTCGATAGCATCGCGCGTCCAGCCGCCCCCGGAATCGGATGGCGATCCACTATATGCCAAAAGCTTCTTTCGCATGAACGCGATCAACAACGTCATGACAGCAACGAAAACCTTATCGGAACCGTCGCAAATCGTGGACGCGTTTGCGTTTCTGTCCGGAGAGCGAAATCTCGATGAAATTGCCGACGGCGAAACTCATTTTCAGGAACTGAGCTCGGTGTCGTTCAACCGCGTCTTCAAGGCCATACAAAAGCTGGCGAACCTCGACGAACGGCTGGATGCCTGCTATGGCCTGCTGGCCATCCTGACAACGGAGCAAATCGGGCTGGCCTTCGATACGCTGATGAACGAAGCCCTGGAAGAAGACGACCCGGCCCTTAAGGCAGAACATTTTCTGCGCATTTCAAGAAGCCGCTTCGCCAACGGCTATCATTGGCAGGACGAACATCCCGCGCGTTTCTTTCACTACAAAAATTATTGCGTGTGCCCCAACAACAAGATCATGAACGCGAGCGAAGAAATGGTTAGCCGTTCGAGCGACGCGTTTATATGGGCCGCAGACGCCATTCAGGATCAAGAGGCCAAGCTCAATCTGTATATAGCTGCGTTTGATTCTCCGGGAAACCTGCCTTTGCAGGAATGCGCCTTGTACAGCGTCTATCAGCTCTCCGAATTTCTGCCGGAAGAACGGCGCATGCAAGCCTACCGGGCTGTATGCGACATCAGGGACCAATATCCCTTCCCCATATTGGACCCCGAGGCCGAAACCCTTTTGGGAAAAATGTCCTCTGAGCTAAGAGCCTACCGGGAGAAAACGGAACCGTCGCCGCACCGCCCCGGAAAGAACGACGCCAAAGGGCGCGACGGATCGTCGGATATCAGGTTTAACAACGGCTAATATATTGAGGTCAATATGTCGGTATTAGGTTTTGAAAAAAGCGAACTTCCCCCCAAATTATTCCTCTTCAAAAAGGCCGCTTACGGATGCGCGTGCCAGGAGACAAGCGAAGAGATTCTTTCCGAAGCCATCGACGCCTTCCTCTCGCCGATGCCCCCTGAAGAAAAATACAAAGCGTGGAAATACCTCGCCCTTCCCCGGGACCTCGAAGATCCGAAAACGGATTTGTACACATCGAGCACCGTCCGGCTGAACGCCGTTGTCAACATCCTGTTCCACGCGAGGGAAACCCGGAATCCTGAACAGGCCCTGGACGCCTATGCCTTTCTGGCTGGCATCTACAACGTCGACACAATCGTCGGCCCCAAAGGCCCCTTGGACAAACTAGGCAACGATGATTTCGCCAACGTCTTTTATGCCGTTCAAAAACTGGACACGCTCGACAAACGACTGGATGCCTGCTTTTCGGTCAAAACGTTGCTGACGCCGCCTCAAACCGGCAAGCTGTTCGACCTCTTGATGAACGAAGCTTTCGAGCAAGAGTTCCTTGCCGACCATGCGCAAGATTTGTTGAAAATAGCCAAAAGCCCCTTCCTTGCGAACATCAGGGAGAAAGACGAAACCATCGCATTCGATCATTACGGCGAAGCCGCACTTGCCCTCGACTACGAGGCCTACAGGCTCGACGAAGCCATGCGTCACCGGGCAAACGACGCGTTCATCAGGATTGCAGATGCGACGCAAGATCCATCGCTAAGACTGGATCTATACAAAAGCGCCCTGAAAAATCCGAGAAACGCCTCCTTGCGAAAATATGCATTGTACAGCGCCTATCAGAATGCAGAATATTTTTCCGACAACGTGCGCTTCGAAACGCTATGCGAAATCATGCAGTCCGCCAAAGGAAGCCCTTTCGCTTTCGGCCCGGAATCCGCAGACCTGCTGACCAAAATCGCGACAGAAGTGCTAAAGCTAAGCAGTCCCCTCTCGGCCGTTCGCCCGAAAGACAACGCGCGAAAAGGCCCCAAAGGCGACGAGCACCGGATTTAAAAGAAACATCGAAAAGGTCAGACGGCCTTGAAGATCAGGCTGGCATTCGTTCCGCCGAAACCGAACGAATTGGACAAAGCGGCTGAAATCTTCTTTTCCTTGGCCTTCAACGGCACCAGATCGATCCCGGAAAAGGCTTCGGACGGATTCTGCAAATTAAGCGTCGGCGGCAGAATGCCGGTCATAACGGCCTTGATCGAGTAAATGGCCTCGACCGCACCGGCTGCTCCGAGCAAATGCCCCGTCGCCGATTTCGTGGACGACATCGAAACGTTCGCGATGCGATCTCCCATAAGCCGGAGCACAGCCTTGACCTCGATTTCGTCGCCCATCTGGGTCGACGTCCCGTGAGCGTTGATGTAGCCGATATCCTCGACATTGATCCCCGCGCGCTTGACCGCCATTTCCATGGCGCGGAAACCGCCGCTGCCGTCTTCGGCCGGGGCCGTCATATGATAGGCGTCGCCCGACAATCCGTATCCGATAAGCTCGGCATAAATCTTTGCGCCGCGCTTTTTGGCATGTTCGTACTCTTCGAGGACGACAACGCCGGAACCCTCGCCCATCACGAATCCATCGCGATCCTTGTCATAAGGACGCGACGCCTCAAGAGGACGGTCGTTAAATCCCGTAGAAAGCGCGCGAAGCGCGCAGAATCCCGCAATACCCGGACGGCATATTGCCGCCTCGGCCCCGCCCGCGATCATGACGTCGGCATCGTCGAGCGCAATAAGCCGCGCCGCGTCGCCGATTGCATGCGCGCCTGTGGCGCATGCCGTCACTACCGCATGATTGGGCCCGCGATAGCCGTGTTTGATCGAAACCTGCCCTGAGGCAAGGTTGATCAAGCTACGCGGAATGAAAAACGGCGACACACGGCGAGGTCCCTTTTCGTGCAGGACGATCGAGGTCTCATAGATCTCGTTCAATCCGCCGATGCCGGAACCGATCATCACACCGATGCGATCGCGCTCTTCGTCAGTCGAGGGAACGTATCCCCCGTCCTTGATGGCTTCATCCGCCGCGACCATCGCGAAGTGGATGAAGGTATCCATTTTTTTCTGCTCTTTGGGCTCGACATAGAGATCGAGATTGAGATCTCCTTCGCCGTCGCCGCGAGGAACCTGTCCCGCGACCTGACAGGACATATCCGACGGATCGAAATGAGTAATCCGCCCTATGCCGCTGGCGCCTTCCGTTAACCGTTTCCAGTTCCGTTCGACACCAACGCCCAGCGGCGAAACCATTCCCATTCCCGTTACAACGACACGACGCATTGTTTCAAGCCTCATATAAAAGCAGTCAGCAATTAAGCTGCTGCTTTTTTGGCGGTGATGAAGTCGATCGCATCTTTAACCGTGGCGATCTTCTCGGCAGCGTCATCAGGAATCTCGACGCCGAATTCTTCTTCAAAGGCCATCACGAGTTCGACAGTGTCGAGGCTGTCTGCGCCCAGATCATCGATGAAGCTGGCGTTGTCCGTGACTTTTGCAGCATCGACGCCCAAATGCTCTACAACGATCTTTTTCACTTGTTCTGCGATATCGCTCATAATCATAGCCCTCTGTTGTTATCGACTACAGGCGCCGTTAACAAATTAACGACTGCCTCGAAACGTCCTCTCTATTCTGGGAAAATAATATTGTCCAGAACAGAAAACACACTTCCGACATAATTTTACCAAGCACCCCCAAAAGACTTGATTTTTGAAAAAATAATGTTAAGGCCCCAAAAAATTCATCATATAGCGAATCCTCGTTGATTTTCATGTCATTAACCGATTCCCGATCATAAAGACGCTTCCATCCAAACGTTTTGCAGTTTATGGTCTCTGGCATTCAACCATACATATATAGAGCAGGTCTTTATGAAATCCTGTCGCGCGCTTCGAGTTCTGTTCGCTCTCCTCTGCCTCTGCGCCCCTGCGGGCTGCGCCAGCGAATCTCCCCGCAACGCCCCGGGAATCGAAACGAACCGCCGAGGCGCATTTCTCAAAAAACAGGAAATTACCTCCGGCCAGTTTCGGCTGACGATCTATTCCCGCATCATCGACGTCAACCAGCCTATCAACGTCTATATAGACGGCGACAGTCACGGACTGGTCCCGGCAGGCGGCCCCGGCATCGATCCGGCTCCCGACGAAGACCTGACCCTGCGCCTTGCAAAAGAGGACCCCTCCGACAATGTGGTCTTTATCTCGCACCCCTGCCAATTCGACATCGACGATCCCTTCTGCCTCGAGCCTCCGCTCCAAACCGAACGCTATGGCGACTTGATCTGGAACAGCATGAATCGCGCCCTGAACTATGTTCTGGCCGTCGTCCCCCATCCGCAGGTGAATCTGATCGGTTATTCCGGAGGCGCCGCGACAGCCGCTGTCATGGCCGCCCGCCGCTATGACGTTATTTCGCTGAGAACGCTCGCGGGCAATCTCGACCCGAACGGCAACGGGCTCCTGCACGGAAGCTTCCCGCAAAACGACTTTATCGATCCGATGCTAAGCGCCTACAAGCTCTCGAAATTGCCGCAAGAGCATTTTGCCGGTGAAGCAGATGTTTTCGTTCCCCCGTTCCTGATTCAGAATTTCGTCGACGCCGTCGGCAAAAGCCACTGCGTCAAAATCCTCCGTTTCCCGAATGCCTCTCACAAATACGGCTGGGAGAGCATATGGAAAGACAACGTACGGCGCACGCCAACCTGCGATTCCAACTTTTTCTGAGGATCCGATGCCCAACGTCCTGCGCGCGGTTACAAACGAAAACGGCGAAAGCCCCTACGGGGTGACCATCTCGGTCTCGGGGCATCTCATCAAAGGCGATGAGCCCGTTTCGGCAGGAGGAGGCAATACAGGACCGGCCCCGTATGATCTGCTGGCCGCAGCCTTGGGCGAATGCACCTGCATGACCGTCCGCATGTACGCCGAAAAGCAAAACTGGCCGCTTGAGGAAGTCGAAGTCATCGTCGAATTCCACAAGGAAAGAATGGAAGGCCACCGCTATCCCGTGGACGTTTTCGAGAAACGAGTCCTGCTTCGCGGCCCCGATCTGACCGCCGAACAACGCGAAAAACTTCTGGAAATCTCGGCCAAGGGCCCCGTACATCGCACATTCGAAAACACCCCCATGATACGAACCTCCGAAGCCCCCGGCTCTCATTAACGCGCTTCTTCTTGATGTTTTGGCTAAACGCTCGCATACTATGCAAGTATCCATGCCCCAGCTCGGCAAGCCCGTTCAACCCTCTGGAGATATTATGCGTTTTTCAATCCTGGCAGGTCTTTCCCTGATTTTGATTTCCGGCAATGCATTCGCGCAACAACAGGTAACGCCTGCCGCCAAGCCCGTTATCGCAAATTACACATGCCCGACAAAAGTCCCATGCCTGGATGAAAGCGGACGTTGGTCTTCGGAACAATGGGCGCAGACCGGCAACACATGCATCAAAAGAGCGTTCAATCTCTCCAATGCGGAAACCGGAATTATCGACGATATCGCTGGCGTCGACATCGAGGGATTTCTGACGGCGATCCCCGGCTCGCTCCCGCCGAGCGCCGGCCCGGAACGCACACCGGTGTGCTCGATCCTGAAACATCCCGCCGGGCATTGCGTCCTTTATTGCGAACTCCAGCTTCTCTAGGCCGGTTTTTCAAAGAACCGGAGCGGCGCCTCAGGGCGCCGCTTTTTCTTTAGGCTGAGTCCCATGCAGCCTCTTCTCCAACTTCTGAAGGGACTCCTTCTGGATGGAAAGCTGTTTTTTCAGCATGTCGTTTTCCTTCTTCAGCTCCTGAACAGCGCCGATAAGGGGAGCGACCAGAGCATCGTAATTGACGCCCTTGTAGCCCTGAGGATTCTCGCTGACGAGGTAAGGATAGATCTTCTCAAGCTCCTGAGCGATCACACCAAGGCTCTTCTTGCCGTTTTCCTTGTAGGTGAAGGAAATCGGCCTCATTTTCATGATATCGGCCAGAGGATCGGCAAGGGTCTGAATATTATCCTTGAGCCGTTCGTCCGAAACCGATGCGCCGCTGGTGTAGTAGAACGATCCGGCCCAGAAGCTGTTGGCATAAAGCAGGCCCGTAACGGTGGCGTCGCCGTTGACGTTAAGAGTGTATGTGCAGAACGTAACTCCGGTTTTATATGCGGACGAACTGGCATGGCATTCGGTTCCGTTCAGCATGATCAGCGGGATCGCCGCCGTAATGTCGCTGTCGCCGGTCAGTGTGATAAAGGTCGGACTGGGAACGTTTTCCGCACTGCTACCGATGATGGCGCCGCTCGTTCCGAGCTGGATCGACCCGCCCTGAAGATACATGGCCCCGCCGCCCAAAGTGGTAAGATCCGTAGACGACCCGAAGAGAACGTTGTTTCCGCCCATATAAAGGGGAACGGTCATCATGTTGAACTTCGGAGGAGTCGGCGCGCTAGGGGAATCGATCTGAAGCCTGGCGAGCCAAGGCACGGTCTCCGCAAGAGTCGAGGAATAATACGAGCGCGAAGCAATATGCCCCGAAGCAAGGGAAGCCGACGGCAAGCCGTAGGTTGTCTGAGGGACGACGGTCCATGCGCCGTAGGCGCCACAAGCATAGCTTGCGACAGGAGTTCCGCAAACGTTGTTGCTATATATAAACCCGCCGTCTCCGCCAATAAGCGCGCTGATGCGGCCGCCGGAAGTGTCCGGAATTTGCTCGGTGCCCGTCGTGATAATCATGAACGAATAAGCATTGGCCGCGCCCGCCGTATCCTTTTTGACGCGAATGGTATAGCTGTGGCCGTAGGCATTGACGGTCGAGGAGTTAAACCCGGGAGGCAAGAATTCGCAAAGCCCCTGATTGCCCGAAGTGCTGATGGCGGTCATGCAGTTCGCGTGGCCAGAGGGAGAAGTGGAGGTCGGCAACACAATGGCTTTCGTCCCGGTAAAACCGGAAAGCCACGTCTGCCCCGCGCCCTCCGTATTGCCGGCACTGGTCGTTGTGGATTGCAGGTAAGCGTTGACAGCGCTGATGAGTTGCTTCTGCTGGGCAGCCGCCGTCTGATCGCGCGTCTGCTGGTTACCGGCGGACATCAGGCGCCACAAGCCCCCAATAAGGACACCCGCGACACCGAGCACGATGGCCAATTCGATCAGAGTAAAACCGGATGTATTGCGATGGGAATTGCGGAACATTTTTCTTTCCTTTTCTTGCGAAAAATCAGGACGCACAGTCGCTGCACGGCGCAATGACGTTGATGATACCGAACGATCCCACAGGCACGACACTGCTTGTGGGCAATGGGAATTTGAGGGGATCGGAGCCATACGAAACAAAACAGGTCGAAGGCGTACCGCATTCGATAGACGAATTTTTCACAACGCCTTTGGCCACAACCGAAACGGAGTTGTCCTTGGAAAGACGGATGGCAAGGTCCTTGAAGGTCGTGGAGACCTGCGTCTGCCCTGTTCCGCACGATCCGCCGCCAATCATACCGGGCAGACAAAGCAAGCCGAGACGATAGCTGTCTCCCGTTGCCGGGGGAATATAGGTGAGCACATAATACTGCGAGCCCGATTTATACATGACGGAATAGTATGTATATGTAGGAGCATTGGCCCGATCGCTCGGGAGCC